>NZ_DJUS01000005.1:0-82915 GCF_002438365.1 Pseudomonas sp. UBA6276 | reverse complement strand
CGACCACGGCGATGATCGGCGGCGCCTGTTCGCTCAGGCTTTCCACCAGTGTCTGCGTGTTGCTGCGCTGGCTGAGTTCCACGGCCAGCAACACCACGTCGACCGCTTCGGGTAAGGTCGTGGGCACCGGCCAGCGCTGTTCGACGATGCAGCCGATGCGCTGCAACTGGTCGAGGACGATGCGGGCCTCACCGTCCTGGGGGTGAATCACCAGCACGCGCAGGCCCTTGAGTTCGCGCAGCAGGGACGGCGCGCTGGTCATCTCGGCTTCCGGCAGTTCATGGCTGTGCGTCCATCTGGTAGTCGACCATGTAGGGGCTTGGCGGCACCGCTTCGGCGCTTTCCAGCACCAGTTGGAACTGGCGTCGGTCGTCGAGCCGGGCAATGCGGGGCCATAGCCAGGTGTGCTGGGTCTGCGGGTCGATCTGCACCGTGCCCTGAGGCGCATCGAAGCGAGCGCCGGCCAGGGCTTCGCGCAGGGCCTGCACCGAATCGTCGGCGGCGCGGCGCGCGGCTTGCGCGAACAAGTGCACCTGAAAATAGGCGGCCTCGGCGCCGGCAGTGATGGCGGCCCCGTCGCCGAAGCGCGCGCGATAGTGGCTGACGAACGCCTGGCTGGCGGGCGTCTGCAACGTCGAGAACCAAGGTGCGGCCGAAATGTGGCCTTCGGCTTCTTCGTCGGTCATGGCCTGCACGTCGACCTCGTTGGTGGCAAGGCTGACGATGGGCAGGCGTGCAGGATCGAAGCCCGCCTGGCGGTAGGCCCGGTGCAGCGAGGGAATGTCGCTGCCGACGATGGTCGAATAGATGGCGTCGGGTGCGGTCTCGCGCACCCGCTGCATGACCCGCTCGAAGTCCTCTGCGGTGGCGTGGAACGGCAGGTAGATCTCGTCGACGATCTCGCCGCCCGCCTGCTCGAACAGCTCGCGCATGATGCGGTTCGATTCGTAGGGGTAGACATACGAACCGCCCACGAACAGCACGCGCCCGCCATAGGTCTGCAGGACATAGCGGGCCAGTTGCAGCGAGTTCTGGTTGGGGGCCGAGCCGGTGTAGAAGCAGTACGGCGAGTATTCGAAACCTTCGTAAAGCGTTGGATAGAACAGCAAGCGCCGACGGCTTTCGACCACCGGCAGCACGACCTTGCGCGTGCTCGACATGTGCGTGCCGAACAGCACCTGCACCTGATGGTGGTCGCACAGGTGCAGCGCGCTGTCGCGGTAATCGTTCGGATCGGCGCCGGGGTCACCATCGATTGCGGTCACGCGGCGGCCGTTGATCCCGCCGCTGTCGTTGACCTCGGCGATGGCCAGGTGGGTGGCGTTGGCCTGCGCGGTTTCCGACGCCGCCGTGAGGCTGGCGCGGGAGAACAGCAGGCCTACCTTGTAATCGTCGCCGTTCATGAGCTCAGGCTTTCCCAGTCGATGTGCTGTTCGAAGTGATGCGCGGCCTGGTAGAGAGTCGCCTCATGGTAGTCGCGGGCGATGAGCATCAGGCCCACCGGCAACCCTGCCGCCAGCCCGCAGGGGATGGACATGGCCGGGTGGCCGGTGACATCGAACGGGGCGGTATTGGCGTTCATTTCCAGGGCGCGGGTGACCCAGGTCGCGGGCGTGGCATCGGCGGCCGGCAGTTTCGGCGCCTTGAGTGGCACGGTCGGCATGAGCAGCAGGTCGTAGCGGGCGAACTGCTCGTCGTAGGCGGCGCGCAGCTGGCGCGCGGCGTTCTGTGCCCGGGCGTAGTACTGGCCGCCGAATCGCTGGTGGGCATAGTGGCCTGCCAGCAGGCAGGTCTTCAGGTCATGGGGGAACGCGTCGGCCTGCTGTTGCCAGTCTTGTTGCGCGCGCATCAGGCTCTCCACGTACAAGCCTTTCCAGTTGGAACCGTAATTGTAGCCGCGCAGCAGCTGCGTGGTGCCTTCCACGGCAATCGGCGTCCAGATGGCATGACCCAGCGCGTGCAGGGGGATGGAAACCTCTTCCACCTGCGCGCCCCATTCGGCGAACAGACCGGCGGCACGGCGAACTGCAGCGTCGACATCAGCTTCGGAATTGGCGTGGCCGAAGCCCTCGCGGACCACACCGATGCGCAGCCCCGAAACACCCGCGCCGAGCGCCTGGGTGTAGGCCTGCACGGGCATCTGTCGATCCTGGCGCGGATCCAGGCCGTCGGCACCGGCGAGCACTTCGAGCAGCAGGGCATTGTCGGCCACCGTGGCGCTCATCACGCCGGCGTGGTCCAGGGTCATTTCGATGGGCATGATGCCGGTGTAGGGCACCAGTCCGTGGGTCGGCTTCATCCCGTAGATGCCGGAATAGGCCGCCGGAATGCGCACCGAACCGCCTTGATCGGTGCCGATGCCCAGATCCACTTCGCCCGCGACGATCAGCGCGGCGCAGCCCGAGGACGACCCCCCAGTCGAGTGGCCCGGATTGCGCGGATTGTGCACCGCGCCAGTGGCGTTGGTATGACTGCTGCCCGACACGCAGAAAAACTCGCAGTGGGCCTTGCCCAGAATGCTACCGCCGGCGTCGAGCACGCGCGTGGCCACGGTGGCGTCGACGTCCGGCACGTACCCTTGCAGGGTCGAGGCGCCATTCATCATGGGTACCCCGGCCAGGCAGATGTTGTCCTTGAGGGCGACGCGCTTGCCGCTCAGCTTGCCGCCCGCCGCCCCATGCAGATCGGTGCGCACGTACCAGGCGTTGTAGGGATTCTGCGCAGGCGTCGGCAGGTGCCCGGTGCTTCTGGGGTAGCGTTGCGGGACGCTGGCAGGCTGCAACTGGTCGAGGCGGTCATAGTCCTGCCAGACGGCTTCGAGGATGTCGGCGTATTGCTCGAGTAACGGTGCTTGCAGGTGCAGACCCAGCTGGCGGCCGGTTTCGGCAAGCTCAGCCTGGGTGGGACGTTGAATGGACATGACGATGAATCCTCAGGAATGAAAGCCCATGAAGCGCTCGGCAAGCGCTTCGGCGGTGGTGCTGGCGGGGTCGACTTCATCGACCAGTTGGCCGTTCTCGATGATCAGGATGCGATCGGCCAGCGCCGTCAGGAAGTCGATGTCCTGTTCCACCAGAATGATGCCCAGGCCTTGTTCGCGACGCAGGCGTTGCAGGGTTTCGATGATCTCGTCGCAGATGGAGGGCTGGATGCCTTCGGTGGGTTCGTCGAGCAGGATCAGCTTCGGGTTGCCGCACAGGCAGCGCGCCAGGGCCAGCAGTTGCTGTTCGCCGCCCGACAAGGCGCCACCGGGTTGGTCGAGCAGCCGTTGCAGACGTGGAAAATACGCCAGGATCCGCTCGATGGTGGCCGGGGCGTCGGCGAAGTGCTTCACGCAGCCCATGCGCAGATTCTCGCCGACGGTCAGGAACGGGAAAATCTGCCGGCCCTGAGGCACGTAGCCGATGCCGGCCCGTGCCCGCTGGCTGGCGTCGGCGCGACTCAGGTCCTGGCCTGCGAACTGCACGCTGCCCGACAGCGCCGGCAGCTCGCCGATAAGCGCGCGCAGCAGGGTGGTCTTGCCCATGCCGTTACGCCCGAGCACGCCGATGCAGCTGTCGGTGGCGCCGCGCAGAGCGATGTCGCGCAGCACCGGCACGCGCCCGTAGCCGGAACACAATCCATTGACTTCAAGCATGTTTGATCTCCTGTTTGCCCAGATAGGCTTCGCGCACCAACGGATTCCGAGTCACCTCGGCAAAGCTGCCTTGGGCCAGCACCGCGCCTTGGTTGAACACGGTAACCGTGCCGGCGATGAGGCGAATGAACTCCATGTCGTGCTCGACCACCACCACCGTGCTGTGCGCGTTGATCTCCTTGATCAGGGCGGCGGTCTTGCGCACTTCCTGATAGGTCATGCCGGCAGCGGGCTCGTCCAGCAGCACCAGGGTCGGCTTCGAGGCGAGGATCATGCCCAGCTCGACCCATTGCCGTTGACCGTGGGCCAGGTCGCCCACCAGACGGTGGCGGTGTTCGCTCAGGTCGATGCGTTGCAGCGTCTGCTCGGCGGTTTGCCGGGCCTGGGCGGCGCTCTGGTTGCGACTGGCGGCCAGGCGCAGGTTTTCCAGTACATCGAGGCCGTCGAACACACTGGGTGTCTGCGTCTTGATGCCGATGCCCAGGCGCGCGATACGGTGCGGCGGCAGGCCACTGATGCGCTCGGCCTGGAAGTGGCAGCTGCCGTGGGTCGGCTTCAGCTGCCCGCTGAGCAGTTTGAAGAACGTACTTTTACCGGCACCGTTGGGACCGATGAGGCAGCGAAGTTCACCGCGGTTCAGGGTGAAATCCACCGCTTTTACGGCGTGCACGCCGCCGAAACTGACGCCCAAGCCTTGGGTTTGCAGAAGCACGCTCATACGGCGCCCTCCTGTGGCACGGCGCTGGTGGAAGCGGGACGACGCTTGAACACGCGCCCGGCCAACGTGCCAAGGCTGGGCAGCAAGCCACGCGGCAGCAGCATGACGAAGGTCAGCAGGATCGCGCCCAGCACCAGGCCGCTGTCCACCGTCTGCTGTTCGCCCAGGCGTGCCATCAGCGCCTGCAGGCCGATGCAGGCCAGGATCGGCCCGAACAAGGTACCGCGACCGCCGACGATGACCCAGATGATGATCTGCGCCGACTGCGCCAGGCCAAACACACCCGGGCTGACGAACGCGCCCCAGTTGGCGTACAGGCACCCGGCCAGGCCGGCGATGCCGCCGCCCAGGCTGAAGACGATCAGCTTGTGCAGGCGCGTGTCATAGCCGAGCAAACCGGCGCGCTGCTCGTTTTCACGGATGGCCACTACCACCTTGCCGAAGCGACTGGCGAGCAGTCCGCGCAGGCCCAGGTAGCAGAGGATCAAGGCGCCGCCGATCACCTGAAACAAGGTTTCGGGCTCCAGCACGCGCTCGGGATCGAACGGCACGTTGAGCGTCGGGATCGCCGGAATGCCGTTGAAACCGCCAAGCAAAGCACTGCCGATGTGGTATTCGCTGCCCGAGGTGGAATTCATCACGTTGAACAGAATCAGCGTCACCGCCAGGGTGATCACGCCCAGGTACACATCGCTGATGCCACCGTAGAACATGAAGTAGCCCATGGCCGCAGCGAACAGGGCGGGCACAGCGATGGCCAGCAGCACCGGCCAGGTGCTGTCGCCGATGTTCATCACACCGACCGCATAGGCATAGGCCCCCAGGCCGAAGAACGCGGCCTGCCCGAAACACAGGATGCCACCGAAACCCCAGATGAACGCCAGGCTCAGCGCCAGCAGGGCCATGACCAGGTAGATGGTCAGCGAGAGCAGGGTGAACAGGTCCAGCCAATACGGCAGAACGCCGACCAGCACGGCGGCCAGCGCGCAGCCGAGCACCGGCAGCAGATCACGAAATGCGACAGGCATCAGAACGCCCTCCGAAAGAAACGACCGGTGATGCCCTGAGGCAACACGCGGATCAACACGATGGCGGCCAGCAACAGGGCCACCTCACCGAACACCGGGGTGCTGAAGAAGGTCACCACCTGACTGATGACGCCGAAGGCACCGGCCGCACTCAGCGTGCCGGTGATGACGGCGCTGCCGCCGCCGATCACGGTGATGAAGGCCTTGGCGATGTAGCTGGCGCCCAGCGTCGGGATCACCCCGGTGAGCGGTGCGAGGACCGCGCCGCCGAGCCCGGCCAGGGCCGCGCCCAAGCCGAAGGTGAGGCTGTAGATGCGTCCGGGGTTGGCACCCAGGGCGGCGGCCATCTTGGCGTTCTGCATGGTCGCCCGGGCGCACAGGCCGAACTGGGTGAAGCGCAGCAGCGCCCACATCCCCAGCAACACTGCCACGGCCACGGCGATGACGAACAGCCCGTAGCCACTGGTTTGATAGGTACCCAGGGTGATGCCCGGCAACGGTGAGCTGATGCCCACGGTGGTGTTGCCGAACAGCATGGTCGCCGTGCCCGTCAACGCCAGGCTCAAACCCCAGGTGGCCAGCATGGTGTCGATCATGCGGCCGTACAGGTGGCGTATCAGCAAGCGCTCGACCAGCATGCCGAACAGGCCCACCGTCAGCGGCGCCAGCACCAGGATCGAGATCCAGATCGGCACATGCAGATGGTGAGTTGCCAGGACGGCGACGTAACCGCCGAGCATCATGAACTCGCCATGCGCCAGGTTGATGATCTTCATCATGCCGAACACCACCGCCAGACCGATGCTGAGCAGCACCAGCGTGGCGATGGCGCCGACGATCTGCAGGGAAAAAATCGCGGCCCAATCCATGTCCGTCTCCTTACAGCGTGATGCTGTATTGCTTGGCATCACGCGGGTTCTTGACCAGGTCGCAGACCGCGGCGGTGTCCGAAGGGGCCTGCTGGGCGAAGCTTTGCACCACCTCCAGGCGGCGATCGCGCACCTCGGCGATGTGCACGTCCAGAATGCAATGGTGGGTGGCCGGGTCGATGCTGACCTTGCCGCTGGGCAGGTCCAGGCTGATACCTTTCTCCAGCGCTTCGACGACCGCCATGCGCTCGATCGAACCGGCCTGGCGAACGCCCTCGGCCCACAGCATCATGCCCTGATAGGCGCCCATCGCCAGTTCGGTGATGTACGGATAGTCGGCGCCGAAGCGGGAGTGGAAGCGTTCGACGAACGCGGTGTTGAGCGGGGTCTGCAGTTCCTGCACGTAGTTCTGGCAGATCAGGATGCCGTTGCACTCTTCGGGCGAGAGCACGATGTGCTCGTTGCCCCCGGCAAAGGTGGTCGAAGCGATCGGCAGCTTGCCGGTCATGCCGGCAGCCTTCCACTGGCGGTAGAAGGACATGTGAGCGCCGCCGACCAGAGCCGACCAGACGAAGTCCGGCTTGGCTTCCTGGATCTTCGATATGGTGGCGCCGAAGTTGGTCACGTCCAGCGGGAAGAACTCGATCCCCACGCTCGACCCACCAGCCTGCTCGACGTACTTCTTCACCCAGGCGGTGACGATCTGCCCGTAGTTGTAGTCCGCCGCGACGATGTAGACCTTCTTGCCCCATTTCTGGGTCACGTGGGACACCAGCTTCTCCACGGTCTGGCCTGGGGTCACGCCGGTGCCGAAAAAGTTGCGATCGCACACGCCGCCTTCGTACTGGTTGTCGTAGAAGTACAGCGTCTTGTAGCGGTCCAGCACCGGACGCACCACTTCACGGGAGGCGGAGGTGATGCCCGCATGCACCACCGCCACCCGATCCTTGAGCGCCGCCTGCTGGGCGTACTGGGCGTACAGCTGCATGTTGGACTGGGTGTCGTACTTGATCAGGCTCAGCGGCCGGCCGAGCAGGCCGCCCTGGGCGTTCAGCTCTTCGGTGGCGAACGTCAGTGCATCCACGATCGGCTTGCCATAGATGTCCAGGCCGCCCGAGCTGTCGTACAGCGAGGCGATCTTGATCGCGTCGTCGGCGGCGAAGGCCGACAGGCTCTTGAAGCTCAACGCCGACAATGCGGCAGCGGAAATGGCGGACGAACGCAGGAAGGTACGACGATTGATAGCCATGCTCAGTGCTCCTGAAACCAGCCCCGTCATGCCATCGCCTGCCCGATCGCGGACAGCCGAACGGGCCGCCGTGCAAACCGGAAAAGGGGAGGAGTGGGGCTGGATGAAATGCAGGCGAGGGAAGGTGGGGCCTGATTTCACGTGACCGACGACGCTGTCGGCTGAACGGGGTGTCGAGCGTTTCGCTTGTGAACCGCAGCCGCATCGTTGGGGCCGGGCCACCCAGGGCGCGGGGGCGCTGGGGGAAACTGGTGTCACGTGGGGAGTGACCCGATATGCAGAGCAAGTATCAGGCCATTGCAGGTAAACCATTGTTCAGACTTGAAATTTACTCTGGCAAGCGGCAAGTACAATAACCAGCCGTGCACTCAGTTGGGAACCCTGCACTCAAAACGTGCAGGGCAGCCTACCCAAGTAACACGAATGTGTTGGGCCGATCAGCTCAAGCGCAATACGTTCTCGACAGGCTCACCGCTCTGCAGACGCTGCAAAAGGGCAGGTTCCGCAGCATCGCTGGCCATAGCAATGTCGATGACCGCCGTCAATGCCGAAGCAGTGGTGATCAGCAGGCCATTGTCATCCCCCAGTACCCAGTCGCCTGGGCTGACGCTGACGCCTCCACACTGCACGGTCACGTTCTGCGCACTGGTGGGATCGCTTCGCAACTTGGTGGTCAAGAGGCTGGTACCGCGGGCGAAGACAGGCAGGCCGGCGGTGCGCAGCTCATTGATATCGGTGACCACGCCGTCGACGATGAGACCCCGAGCACCTTTTGCCATGGCGGCGCAGCAGGTGACACTGCCGACGCAGGCGTGGTGGTGGTCGCCTTGCATATCGATGATCAGTACCTCACCGGGTTGCAGGTCGACCAGGGCCTGATTCACTGCCAGGGCATCGGCGTTCGCGACCTTGAGGGTGCGCGCTCGGCCGACCACTTTGACGCCGCTCAGCTGCGAGGCGATGGCGTAGCTGACAAAGCCTTCTTCGAGAAAATGCCCCAAGGTCGCAAAGCTCACCTGCTGCAGTTTTGCTTCGAGTTGCTGTTCATCACTCATGCCGTTGCCTCTTTGTCGATCAGTTCGGCGACGCAGTCGATTTCCAGCGCCACTCCCCACAGCGACACGCACACGGTGGTCCGCGCTGGTGGCGCATGGCCCAGCACCTGGGTGTAGACACGGTTGAAGGGATCCAGCTGCGCCGGATCGGTCAAGTACCCGTTCACCTTGACTACATGTTCGAAGTCCGAACCTGCGGCGATCAATATCGCTTCGAGGTTGCGCAAGGTCTGGCGAACCTGATCCTCGAAGTCGGCAGGTTGTGAATCGAAATCGTCACGAGCGGGAATCTGCCCGGCGGTGAACACCAGGTTGCCGCTGATCACCGCTTGCGAGTACGGGCCGACCGGACCGATCGTGCCTGGGGCGGCAGTTATGCGCTTCATGTCATACCTCGTTGAGCACGGGTTGGAAAAGAATTGCCTGGCCACCTGCACGGGGCCAGACATTGGCTTAGTTGGACTTGGGCCCTGCGGTGGTCAGGTCGCGTTTGAAGGTTTCGGTCAACAGCAACAAGGCGATCAGCGACAGCAACGCGGACCCGATCAGGTACCAGGCCACCGACGAGCCCTTGCCGGTCCAGTTCAGCAGCGCCGTAGTGACCATGGGCGTTGCCGCACTGCCCAGCAGGCCAGACAGCATGTAGGCCACCGACAGCCCGGAATAACGCACCTTGGTGCCGAACAGTTCGGCCAGGAACGTGGCGATGGGGCCATAGTTGGCGGCGAACGCCGTCATCAGCAGCATGTAGCCGAGAAACACCAGCGGCAGCTCGCGCGTGTCCATCAACCAGAACATCGGGAATGCCACCAAGGCTTCGGCAACGATGCCGCCGATGATCACCGGTTTGCGACCCCAGCGGTCGGACAGCGCGCCGAAAGCCGGCAGCAGGAAGATGCACAGGGCGCAGGAGGCCAGTACCACGCTGAGCATCACCGGTCGGGTAAAGCCCAGGGTCTGGGTGCCGTAGGTGAGGCCGAACGCGACGATGATGTTGAACGACGAACCGGTGGACATCGTGGCGATACCGCCCAGCAGCACCTGTTTCCAGTACTTGCGGCAGATTTCCGCCAGCGGCACCTTGACCTCTTGGTCGCGCTCCTTGGCCTGGTTGAAGGCAGGCGTTTCGGTGATGTTCAGTCGGATGTACAGGCCCACGGCGATCAGCAGCACACTGCCCAGGAAGGGAATCCGCCAGCCCCAGGCCAGCAGGTCTTCGGTAGACAGTGAACTGGCGATCGCCAGAAATGCCAGGTTGGCGATCATGGTGCCGGCCGGTACACCGATCTGGACCCACGAACCGTACAGGCCGCGTTGATGCGCCGGGGCATGCTCGACCGCCATTAACACCGCACCGCCCCATTCGCCGCCCAGCGCCAGGCCTTGGATGATGCGCAACGTCAGCAACAGTATCGGCGCCCATATGCCGATGGTGGCGTAATCGGGCAGCAGACCGATGGCGAAGGTCGCAGCGCCCATGACCAGCAGCGAGATCAGCAGCATCGATTTACGCCCCAGTCGGTCGCCGAAATGGCCGAACAGCGCTGCCCCGACGATACGTGCGCCGTATGCCGAGGCAAAGGTGCCGAAGGCCAGCAATGTGCCGACCAGCGCGTCGAACGCGGGAAAGAAGATCTTGTTGAACACTAGCGCCGATGCGGTCGCGAAGACGAACAGGTCGTACCATTCGACGGTGGTGCCGATGACGCTGGCAACAGCGACCTTTCTCATGTTGACCGGGGCTTGCGGTGTAGCCAGGTAGTCGGGTGCGCACGCAGAACTGTTCATGCCTGTCTCCAAAATGAGCCGTTGCACAACGGAATGTGTTTAGGGCGGCAGATAGCGAGTGATGCGGCGCCCGCGTCCGGGCGCTTTATGGGTGAAGCTTGTTATAGAAACGGAGGCTCGACGGACTCTCGTCGCACGGCCGCCACCGAGGCGGCACCTGCAGTGTTCTCAGCGTTGTGTACGTTCGGTCACGGCATTGAGCAGCACATCACAGCCCTTGCGCGCATCCTGCGGGTCTATGGCTTCGGCTTCGTTGTGGCTCAGCCCGCCCATGCAGGGAATGAACACCATGGTGGTGGGGCAATGTCGCGCGAGCAGGATGGCGTCGTGGCCTGCGCCGCTGACGATGTCCTGATGGGGGTAGTCCAGCGCATGCACCGCACGCCGCACGGCCTCGACACAGTCGCCGTCGAAAGGGGTAGCGGGGCTGAGCCAGTGGCGCTCGATGCTCAGCGCCAGGCCGCGCGCATCGGCGACCTGCTGGAAACGTTCGTGGACCTGCCGTTCCATGAGGTTAATCTGCTCATCCTGGTGATGGCGCAGATCGACGGTGAACGTCACGCTGCCTGCGATCGTGTTGCGCGATGACTTGGCGATGTTTACTTGGCCGATCGTCACCAAGCCCTGCGGATTGAACTGCGCAACCAGCGCTTCGAGTTGCCCGGCCATTTCGGCAACACCGAACAAGGCGTCCTTGCGCAATGCCATGGGTGTCGTGCCGGCATGGGCACTCTGGCCCTGCACCTGCACATCGAGCCAGCAGATGGCTTGCCCGCCTGTGACCACGCCGACCGGCAGCCCGTTGTCTTCCAGAATCGGGCCTTGCTCGATATGAGCTTCGAAGTAGGCATCGAAAGGGCGCTGGAACGGCGCATCGCCGCCATGACCGATGCTCTCAAGTGCTTGGCGCACGCTGACACCCTCGCTGTCGCAGGCGTTCAGCGCGGCGTCCAGCGCCAGGCTGCCGGTGAACACGGCAGAGCCGAACATGGCGGGCGTGAAGCGTGCGCCTTCTTCGTTGGTCCATACGGCGATCTCGATCGGGCGCTTATTGCGGACCCCCGCATCGGCAAGGCTGCGCACTACTTCCAGGCCACAGAGCACACCATAGATACCGTCGAACCGCCCACCCTTGGGCTGAGTGTCGAGATGACTGCCCATGACGACCGGCGGTAGCGGGTCATTCAGACCGGGAAGCCGGGCGAACAGGTTGCCGATGGCATCGAAGGTGATGCTCATGCCGGCTTCGCGGCACCAGCCGATGAACAACTCGCGGCCCGCCCGGTCTTCCTCCGACAGGGCCAGCCGACAGTTGCCGCCCTTGTCCGTGGCGCCTACCTTGGCCATGTCCATCAGGCTCTGCCATAGCCGTTCGCCGTTGCATTTCAATACGTTCATGGAATCTCTCTTTTGGCTCTGTTCATCCGGGCCGGTTTCTACAGACCGGTTTCAACAGGTGGGTCACACCAGGTAGGTGCTCAGTAGCCCAGCGATGGGTCGACCCGATGGTTCAGGACTTCACCGGCGAGCAGCCGGCGGGTGTTTTCGGCGACCTGACGCACGATGCAGGGATGGGAGGCGGCCGATGCCATGTGCGGCGTGACCACCACCCCAGGCATCTGCCACAGGGAATGATCGCTGGGCAATGGTTCTTGCTCGAACACATCCAACACCGCCCCGCGCAGTTGACCGGTGGCCAGCGCTGTTTGCAGATCGTCGATCACCAGGTGCTGGCCGCGTCCGCCGTTGACCACTGCAGCGCCGCGCGCCAGGCGCGCGAAAGTGTCCCGATCGAGAATGCCGTGGGTGGCATCGGTCAACGGCAGCAGATTGACCAGCAGATCCAGGCCTTGAAGAAAGTCGTCGAACTGCTCGGGTCCGTGATGACAGGCGATTCCGGCCAACTGCCGTTCACTGCGTGCCCAGCCACGCACGGCATAGCCTGCGCCGGCCAGGTCTGCGGCAATTGCAGCGCCCAGTGAGCCCAGACCCATGACGCCGACCTTGAACTGCCCAGCCGTGCGTTGAGGGTGACGGAGCCACTGACCTTGCCTTTGCTGGTGGATGGCCCGATCGAAGTCGCGGTGATAGTGCAGCACTGTCCAGCGCACGTACTCGATCATGCCACGGCGATGGTCGGGGTCGACGACTCGGCACACTGGCAGGTCCGCAGCGCTGGGGTCGGTGCGTAGGTGATCGACACCGGCGGCCACCGAATGCACCAGGCGCAAGTCGGGCAAGCGCCCCAGACTGCCGGCCGGTGGGTACCAGCAAGCGGCGACGATCGCCTGCTCTGCGGCAGGATCATCGGCAAGCACCGTCCGCAACTCGGGCGCGTGCTCGGCAAACGCCTGCTGCAACTGCACCAGCAAGCCGGGGTCCTTGCTCAGCAGCACGACAGTGGTCATGAGCAGTAGACCTCGCGCTGGTCTTCGATCAGGGTCAGGGCCGCCAGCCAGCCGAGGTGGGTAATCTCGTCGGCTTCGTCGCGAGCGAACTGTGCGGCTGTGAGCCGGCATACCTCTTCGCTGGGATACACCAGCTTGGTGTTACCAGAGAGGGCTTGAATCTGCGCCTGGCAGGCGCGTTCCAGAAAGTGGATCTCCTGGAATGCGTGGCCAACGCTGATGCCGGCGGCCAGCAGACCGTGATTGCGCAGGATCATCGCCTTGTGCGGGCCCAGGTCTGCCACCAGACGTTCACGTTCGGTCAGTGACAGCGCGATGCCTTCGTAGGTGTGATAGGCCAGGTTGCCGTAGTAGCGCAGCGCGTGCTGGCTGATCGGCAACAGCCCATGCTCCTGCGCGGCAACGGCCATGCCGGCGGCGGTATGGGTGTGGATCAAACAGTTCAGATCGGGACGGGCCATGTGGATGGCCGAGTGGATCACGAAGCCGGCCGCGTTGACCCGGCTGATCGATGGATCCGCGTTGATGACAGTGCCGTGTTGATCGATACGCACCAGATCACTGGCTTTCATGTGTTCGAAGATCACACCGTAGCGGTTGATCAGAAAGTGATGCTCCGGACCTGGGATGCGCAGAGTGATGTGGGTATCGATCAGGTCAGTCATGCGGAAGTGCGCGACCAGTCTATACAGGGCCGCCAATTCGCAACGTGCCTGCCACTCTACAGGGTCGATGTCGTCGAGCTTTTGCATGTGAGTTCCTTGTCAGGTCCCGGATTGTGGCGCTGGCTGGTTTTATCCCTTAACCTGAATGTTTAATCAATTTGCTAATACTTAATCTGATTATTAGCCAGGTTACTGATGGTGAGCGATGAGCGATCTCGACCCCGAAGCCACTCCCAAGCACTGGCACAACCGGCGTTTGCTGAGCGATCGGCTCGACTGGAATCTGCTGCGAGCGTTTCTGGTCATCGGCCAGGAAAAAAGCATCAGCCGCGCGGCCGCCCGGTTGTTTCTCACCCAATCTGCGGTGAGCCAGTCGCTCAAACGCCTGGAAGAACAACTGGAGTGTCCATTGATCCTGCGGCGTGGGCCACGCTTCGATCTGTCACCGGCCGGCGAAGAAGTGCTGCGGATCGCCGAGGAGATCTACGGCAACGTTGCGCGCTTGTCAGCGACGCTCAAGAGCCCCGAGGACGATGTGGTCGGCAAGGTTCGTATCCTGACCATCAGCAAGGTGCAGTCGGCGTTGTACGATGATTTTCTGGTGCAGTTCCATCGTGACCATCCCAGAGTGGAACTGGAGGTCGAAGTGATGGGCAGTTCCGACATTCAGAGCGCGCTGAGCCAGCGCACGGCCACCGTGGGGTTGGGCTTGTGCCGGTTTCCGCAAGCCAAGCTGGAGCGTCGACGACTGCTGCGCCAGCGCTATGCGTTTTTCTGCGGCAAGCGCCATCGCCTGTTCGGTCAGCGCAAGCTGCCCCTCGAAGCGCTGCAGAGCGAGAATTTCGTCAGTTTCACCAGCGATCAGGTGGGCGGCAATCTCTCGCCGCTGACCATGTTCCGCGACCAGCAGGGGTTTACCGGCAAGATAGTCGCCTCGTCCTCCAGCTTCGAGGAGATCCGCCGGCTGATCATCGCCGGCTACGGCGTGGGCTGCCTGCCCGAACATCTGGTGGACATCGACCTGCACAACGGATTGATCTGGCGGCTGCCGCCCGCCGAAGGCGTGGTCGATGTCGACGTGTTCCTGATGTGGAACCGCGACCAGCGCATGAGTCGCGCCGAAACCGTATTCCTGCAAGCCTTCGAGCAGGCGATCGAAGGCTTGCAGGTGGACTCGGCCTGAGGATCAGGCCAGCTCGGCCATGCAGCGCACCAGGCCATCGGTGAACACCGTTTCCGCCCGTGTCCTGCGCTGGTCGCGGTTCCACAGCAGGTGGATATCGACATCGGCCACGCCTTCATAGGGCGGCAGTTGCCACAGCAGGCCATTGCCGACATCCTCGGCCACCACATGCTCGGGCAGGCAACCCAGGCCCATGCCGGCAATGACCAGACGACGAATTTCTTCGAGGCTGGGCGATGAGGCGACGATTCTGCCGCTGAACCCCTGTTGGTCGCGGAAGATCGTCAGTGGCGAGAGCATGCCGCCAATCTGGTCGCTGGTGAAACTGACGAAGTTCTCCGCCTGCAACTGCTCCAGCGTCAACCCGGCCTGGCCGTACAACGGGTGGTGTTGGCCGCAATAGAACATATAGCGCTGACGCTGGAAAAGGCGTTGTTCGAGCCGTGGCTGCACTCGGCGGTTGAGACTGACACCCAAGCTGGCGGTCTTTTCCAACAGCGCGCTGACGATATCGGAACTGCGCATCACGTCGATCTCGAAATCGACCCTGGGATGCCGACGATGGAACGTGGCCAGGTACTGGTCGAAGCGAGTGTTGACGATGCGGCTGACCATCAGTATCCGCACCTTGCCCACTACATCATCGCCTGGCTGCTCCAGGGTCTGACTCATCTGCGAAACCTGCCCATACATTTCGCCCGCGGTGGCGAAGATCTTGTGCCCGGCTTCGGTCAGGTCAAAGCGCGGTCCCCGGCGAGCGATGAGCTGATAGCCCAACTGCTCTTCGAGGCGCTTCAGTGCCTGGCTGACCGCCGGTTGAGTCAAGTGCAGGCGTGCGGCAGCGCGGCTGATACTCAGCTCCTGGCCGATCACCCTGAAGGTACGCAACAGGTTCCAGTCCAGACGATCGTTGAGCAGGGGGAGTTCGCGGCGACCTTCTTCCATCGTTCGTCCAATTATCACTCAGATTTATAATATGCATAATAAATAGAACATTGACTAATCATAGCCCTGCGCCGAAAAATCATTTCCAGCAAGCGCCATCAGAGCGCAGCGACCGTCGTTTATCTCCTGCCAAAACAACAACCTCTACGGGAGTCTCAATTCCATGAACCGTCCTGCTCAAGCGCAGCCAAAACGGGCCGCCGCCGCTGCGTTCATCGGCACCATGATCGAGTGGTACGACTTTTACATCTACGCCACGGCCGCCGCGCTGGTGTTCGGCCAGTTGTTCTTTCCTTCCACGGATGCCTTGTTCAGCACCATGGCGGCCTTCGGTACCTTTGCGGTGGGCTTCTTTGCGCGACCGCTGGGGGGCATCATCTTCGGCCATGTCGGTGACCGGATCGGGCGCAAGAAGTCGCTGGTCATTACCCTGTTGATGATGGGCGTGGTCACCGTCTGCATCGGCC
Organism: Pseudomonas sp. UBA6276; assembly: GCF_002438365.1. Classification (NCBI taxonomy): domain Bacteria; kingdom Pseudomonadati; phylum Pseudomonadota; class Gammaproteobacteria; order Pseudomonadales; family Pseudomonadaceae; genus Pseudomonas; species Pseudomonas sp. UBA6276. The sequence continues at coordinate 66,903 of NZ_DJUS01000005.1, read as the reverse complement.
TGCTGCCGACCTACGCACAGATCGGCGTTGCGGCGCCGGTACTGTTGATCCTGCTGCGGATCGTCCAGGGTATCGCCGTGGGCGGCGAGTGGGGCGGAGCAGTACTGATGGCCGGCGAGCATGCTCCCAAGGGGCGACGGAATTTCTTCGCCTCGTTCGCCCAGCTGGGCAGCCCGGCGGGCCTGATCCTGTCATTGCTGGCATTCAGCGCGGTGACCCGGCTGCCCGAAGCCGACCTGATGAGCTGGGGTTGGCGCCTGCCGTTCCTGGCCAGTTCACTGCTGTTGATCGTGGGCTTGATGATTCGTCTGGGCGTCAATGAGTCGCCCGAGTTTCTCGATGACAAGGCCAAGGCTGAACACGCGCGCAGTGTGCCTGGCCACACCGAGCAGGCACCGGTGGTGGAGGTCTTGAAGACGGCGTGGCGACCGCTGTTGTTGTGCATCGGCGCCAACACCTTGGGCATTGCCGGGGTGTACTTCACCAACACCTTCATGATCGCCTACACAACCCAGCAGTTGAGCTTGCCGCGTTCGCTCATTCTGGAGTGCCTGTTCGTGGTTTCGGTCATCCAATTCTGTATTCAGCCGGCAGCGGCGTGGATCGCAGAAAAAATCGGTGCCACACGGTTTCTGGCGCTGGTGGCGACCCTGGCGATGGCCTCGCCGTACCCGATGTTCGTATTGGTGAGCAGTGGCGAGCCCGGCAAGATCATCCTGGGGATTGCCCTGGCGGTGATCTGCATGGCGTCGTTCTACGCCGTGATTGCCGGTTTCGTCAGCGGCATGTTCGCCACCCGCGTGCGCTACACCGCTATTTCCCTGGCCTATCAAGTGTGCGGCGCGGTTGCGGGCGGCCTTACTCCCTTGATCGGTACCTGGCTGGCTCATACCTATGCCGGTCAGTGGTGGCCGATGGCAGCGTTCTACACCTTGATCGCAGGCACCTCGCTGGTATGCGTCCTGGCGCTGGCGCGCCGTCACGCCGCCGCTCACGACCTTGAAATGGCCGGTGTCACGCAACCGCGCTGAGCCCATCACTTTTTCGGAGAACCCGTCATGCGCAGTTTCTTTCACCCAGAACAACTGCTTCATCACCCGCGCAGCTATTACTCCCGAGGTCAGATGCGCACGCCGCAGGAAATCCCCGAGCGTGCCTTGAACCTGGTGAAGGCCGCCGAGTCGCTGGGCTTTGCCATCGAGCAGCCTAGCGATTTCGGTCTGCAACCTTTGCTGGCCGTGCACAGTTCCGCGTACCTGGCATTCCTGCAGAAGGCACACCAGCGTTGGAAAGAGGTGCCTGAGGACTGGGGCGATGAAGTCATGTCGAACATCTTCGTTCGCGAGCCCAATGCCCTGCGCGGCATTCTCGCGCAAGCGGGGCGCTATCTGGCTGATGGCAGTTGCCCGGTTGGCGAGAATACCTGGCGCGCAGCCTACTGGTCAGCGCAGTGTGCCGTGGCTGCTGCTCAGGCCGTACTCGACGGAGAACCCGCCGCCTATGCGCTGTGCCGCCCACCAGGGCACCATGCGCGGGCCGAGGCCGCCGGTGGCTTCTGCTACGTGAACAGCGCCGCCGTGGCAGCCCAGGCGCTGCTTGCCCGTTATGCCAAGGTTGCCGTGTTGGACAGTGACATGCACCATGGGCAGGGCATTCAGGAAATCTTCTACGAGCGCGATGACGTGCTCTACGTATCGATCCATGGCGACCCGACCAACTTCTACCCCGGTGTTGCGGGTTTCGACGATGAGCGCGGCGCCGGGCCGGGCGAGGGATTCAACTTGAATCTGCCAATGCCCCATGGCTCGACCGAGTCGGTGTTCATGGACAAGCTGGAGCAGGCACTCGACGCAGTGATCAGGTTTGGTGCCGACGTGCTGGTGCTGTCGTTGGGCTTCGACATCTATGAACTGGATCCGCAAAGCAAGGTGGCAGTGACCACCGCAGGCTTCGCTCGATTGGGCGAGCGGGTGCGCAGCCTCGGTCTGCCGTGCGTGATCGTTCAGGAGGGTGGCTACCACCTGGAATCCCTCGAGGACAATGCACGCGCCTTTTTTGTCGGGCCTCAGGTCTGGCAGCTCGATGGTGGCGGCGACTGAGCCGTTTATCCGCTGAAGATTGCTGCACCCCATGCAGGTATATACTGCAAATCCACCGTCTTGTAGAACCCCGAGCGAGTTTCCATACTCACTCGCACTACTGACCGACTGGAGAACGACATGGCCGCAGTGATTCGTTTCAATCAACCGGGCGATCCTTCCGTGCTGTGGGAGGACACTGTGGCCGAGCAGGCGCCGGGGGAGGGGCAGGTGTGGCTGCAGCAGGCGGCCATTGGCGTGAATTATCTCGACGTCACCCAGCGCAACGGTGCGGTCAAGGTGCCGCTGCCGTCCGGCCTCGGCCTGGAAGGTGCCGGCACCGTGGTGTCGGTGGGGGCTGGGGTCACCCACGTGCAGCCGGGCGACCGCGTGGCCTATGCCACAGGCCCGCTGGGCGGCTATGCGGCGCAGCGGCTCTATCCTGCGGAACGTCTGGTGAAGCTGCCCGCTGGCGTCAGCTTCGAGCAGGCGGCGGCGGTGCTCTTCAAAGGCACCACTGCGCAATACCTGCTCAAATCCACCTATCCGGTGGGGCCCGAAACGACGATGCTGCTGTACGGCGTCGCCGGTGGCCTGGGGCAGATCATGGGCCAGTGGGCCAAGCACCTGGGCGCGTACGTCATCGGTGTGGTGTCCAAGCCCGAAAGTATCGAGCGGGCCAAGGCCGTGGGCTGCGACGAGGTGCTGGTGTTCGATGCGGCCACGCTGGCTGCGGATGTGGCGAAGCTGACCCAGGGGCGCAAGGTGGACGTGGTCTACGACCCGATCGGACGGATCTCCTTCGAGGCGTCCCTGGACAGCCTGCGACCGCGGGGCCTGATGGTGTCGTTCGGGGCATCCTCGGGCGCTCCGGCGGCGGTCGAGCTGTCCACCCTCAATGGCAAGGGCTCGCTGTTCCTGACCCGGCCGTCGATCGTGGCTCATACGGCCTCCGCCGCCGAGTATCAGGAGCGCGCCGCCGACGTGCTGGCAGCGGTCGAGGCGGGGATCATCACGCCGCGGATCTGGAAGACCTATCCGCTGGCCGAAGCAGCGCGTGCCCATGAGGCACTCGAGTCGGGGCAGTCGGGCGGGGCGATCGTTCTGACGCCATGACCCCGGACCTGCTGGACAGTCAGCACAGCGACGAGATCGCCGCCTTCCTGGCCGTCGCCAGCCAGGGCTCGTTCGTCGCCGCTGGTCGCTTGCTGCAGCGTCATCCCACGGTGATTTCCAAACGCCTGGCCGCCATGGAAAAGCGGCTGGGCGTGCGACTCATGGAGCGCTCGACCCGCCAGGTACGCATCACCGACGTCGGCGCGAAGCTGGAGCAGCGCCTGCGCTCGGCGCTGTCCCAGATCGCCGAAGCCGAGCAGCAGGCCACCTCGGGCGTCACGCAGGTGCGCGGCGTCTTGCGCCTGGCGCTGCCGGCCGCCATGGGGCGCCTGTGGGTGGCGCCGTTGTTGCCCGAATTTCTAAGCGCGCACCCTGGTGTGTCGATCATCGCCGACTACAGCGAGCATGTCGTCGACATCATCGAGCAGGGCTATGACCTGGCCCTGCGCATCGGCGAGCTGGACGACAGCCGGCTGATCGCCAACAAGCTCTGCGACCATCGCCGCATACTCTGCGCGGCTCCCGCCTACATCGAACGATTCGGCATGCCGCTCAGACCCAGCGACCTCGTCCGGCACAACTGCCTGCGCTTCAGCGGGCTGGCGTCGTTTCCGGAGTGGCGGCTGCACCATGCACAGCGGCAGGAGAGCGTGACGACCCAGGGCACCCTGACCTCCAATGACAGCGAAACCTTGCTCAGCGCCGCGTTGGCGGGCGTGGGCATTCTCGGCGCCGGCGAGTGGCTGATGAGCCGTCAGTTGGCGTCGGGCGAACTGGTTCAGGTACTGCCCGACTGGCGACTGGATTCAGTGGGCGGGGTCTACCTGATACGGCCGTCCTCGAAATTCCCGGCGGCCACTGTTCTGGCGTTCAAGGCGTGGATCGAATCCAGGTTTGCCAATGGGCCGCTCTGGGCGTTGTGAACGGTCCCTGGTGGGTCCTTTAGCACGCAAAGCGGAACCACGTCACAGTAGTGTCACTGTGATATTAAAGTCTCTGACAACTCGACCGATACCCCCATTACAAGCGAACACATGAGGGCCAACAGCCATCATCGAAGTTGCTTGCTCGCAACAAGTGATGGCACAATGTCATCATCGGTCATTGCGTCCTGAATTCAGGGCGTCATGGCCTTGGTTGGTTCGACATGCCCCGTGCAGCTCTTGAGCTTCACGATCATGCCGACCGACACCCGATCATGCTGTCAGTCACGATCCGACAGGATCGCCAGGGAACAATGGCGGCCTGGATTTCCACGTAGCGCTACAGGCCTGCGTTGGCATCCAGGGTCTTTACAAACACTCGCGCAAGCGAACCTATTCTCATCCAGAGGGGTGAGAACCACGCAAGCAAGGTTGCTTTTATAATCCCAGAAATGGGATTGCTCCATTGGAACACAATGAATCGATCTATCTGCCTGACGCTCGGTCTGCTTCTTTCCGGCTGTAATGGCATCCCGACTCCCTTTGTAAGCGATGCTGCCTACAAAGACGCTTTCATGGTCACCTCCAGTCTTCCCGCCCCTCTTCTGTATCAAGCCTCGGCCGTGCAATGGAACGAGGACTATGCAGTTTCCGCCAAGCACACGCCTTATCTGAGTGATGTCGCGTACCGCGGTCGCGGCGACGTGGTCTTCATCAAGCGCAAAGCCACTTCGGCGCCGCACTGGCGTCAGGCATCGGTGGGCGAAAGCGTCACCGCTGTGGGTTTCAGCCCTTTGCTGATGCCCGTCAAAGGCAGTGGTCAGGTGAAAGAAGGCAAGCTGCTACTCCAGAACCTCAACGATGGCGTACTCTATTCCATCCACGATGGTCCCAGCGCCGTAGGCATGTCCGGCGGGCCGGTGTATGGCAAAGACGGCTCCGTGGTCGGTATGACAGTGGCGTTCGTGCCCACGCACTACACCCAAAACCTGACCAACAGCGACCTGGCCGATGCCAAGCGTGTGAGCGTGTTCATGGGTTACAAGGAAATCGAGAAGGAGTGGCGGCGCTTTCAGGGTGACGTCAAGGTACCGGCCCCAGTTGCAGGCTACGTGATACGTTGAGTAAGTCGCGCGAGGGCAGGGGTGTTGTCGAGGCGGGGGACGTGGCGGGAAAAGCACGGCTCGGGCGGCCTCGGCAGCCGCCCAAGCCCTTCACTCATTTCTGAGCGCGAGCTGCGTCACGCAGGGCCTTGATCTTGTCATGGTTGCGCATCACGCCTTCGAATTGCTTCTGGATCAAAGCGTGTGCCTCAGGGGTCACATCCTTGTTTTCCAGTGCCTTGGTGTAGCTCTTCTTGGCAACGTCTTCGCCACGCTCGGCTTCGTTGAGCAGGGCAACATCGTCTTTACCGGTGATGGCCGACTTCAGGTCGACCCAACGACGGTGCAGATCGCCAGCGACGCTGGTGGTGGTTTCAGCTTCGCCACCCAGTTGACGGACGTAGGCTTGCAACTCGGCAGCGCCGGAAGCGGTGTCGGCAGCAGCGGTGGTGAAGACGCCTTTGAGTTCGGCGTTTTTGGTGTTCTCGGCGAGATCCTTGAAACCAGCCTCACCATCTTTCGATGTCTCGATGAGGTCGTTGAGTACCTTGATCGTTTCTTTATGAGCGTCGGTCATTTCAAAATCTCCGTGATGGACGGTCTGGCTCAGACCCAAGAGGCAGCCATGGCGTATGCATGGTACGTACGCTGTGATTAGGGCGCCCGGTTGTGCCGAAGGTTCCGATTTTTTTGAAAATGAGCGTTCGACGTTCGTGCAGAACCCGTCCACTTGACGTGTCGAGGCGCGGCTGCACCCAGCAGAATCAGGTGACTGGCTGAGTTGTGTCGGCCAACTCCCTGACCAATCGATCCAGCTCGGCAAGTTCGAACGGTTTGCGCAGCACCACGGCACCGGCGATGGCGTCGAGCGCGAGGGTGTCGGCGTAGCCGCTGATGAAAATGATCGGTAACTGCGGAACGAATTGGCGGGCCTTGCGCGCCAGCTCGGCGCCGTTCATCTCCGGCATCAGAAAATCGATGACGGCCACCGCGAAGCGGGTGTTGCCCAGCAGCGCCAATGCCTTGCTGCCGCGGTCGACGTCGATCACTTGGTAGCCGCGGGCGCGCAGGTCATCGACCAGCACCGTGCGTACCGCATCATCATCGTCGACGACCAGCACCGGCCGGGCGAAGGGTATCGCTGGCGCAGTGGTCATGGGCTGCACCACGCCGCGCGGGGGCACCTGCGGCCGCTCGGCCGCAGGCAGCACGAGTTCGAAGGTCGAGCCTTGGCCCAACTCACTGGTGATCCTCAGATCCCCGCCGCATTGACGGCACAGTCCATAGACCTGGGCCAGACCCAGGCCGGTGCCGCGGCCCGATTCCTTGGTGGTGAAAAAGGGTTCACAGGCCTTGGCCAGCACCTCGGGCGACATGCCCGTGCCGCTGTCGCTGACGTGAATCGATACCGTGGGCGGCGTGCTCGACGGCTCGGTGGGCGAGCACTTGACGGTGAACCAGCCGCCATCGGGCATGGCATCTCGGGCGTTCAGGGCCAGGTTGAGGATGGCCATCTCCAGTTGCAGCGGGTCGGTGCTGACGAACAGATGACGGTTCGGCGTCTGCATGTCGATGTTGATGTCAGGGCCCAGTGCGTTACCCACCAGTTCGAAGGCAGCGTTGACGCTATCGGCGAGATTGACCGCCGATACGTTCAGGCGTTGCGTGCGTGAGAAGGCCAGCAATTGCCCGGTCAGGCGAATGCCCTTTTCGGTCGACAGGGTCGCCCGTGTCACGTACTTCAGCGCCTTGGGATCGCTTACGACGTGGCGATGGAGCAATTCGAGATTGCCTGAAACGCCCATCAGCAGGTTGTTGAAATCATGAGCGATGCCGCCCGTCAATTGGCCTACTGCGTCCAGGCGCTGGGCGCGGTTCATTGCCTGTTCGGCGACGATGCGTTGCGCCGATTCCTGTTCCAGCTCGGCCCGCTTCTCGTCCAGTTCCAGCTCCAGACGCTGCCTGATGGTGGTTTCCAGTCGCCGCTGCTTGTGCCGTTGAAGGTCCAGTCGAGCGGTTACCCGGCCATCCTTGATGATCAGAATCACCAGCGGCATGAACACCGTTGCCACCACCAGGGCCAGTGCGGCAGGCGCACCAATGGCACGGGCGTTGACGGCCGATAGCAGCAGCCAGCCGATGACTGGCAGGATGGCGGTCAGTAGCAACTGTCGACGGGTCGCGGCGCCGGCGCGATTGCTCAGCGTGACCACGTTCAACCAGCCCTGGTCGGCCTGAAACAGCATCATCGATACCGCCAGGCACACCAGCGCCAGGGCGGTGTGGACCGCCATGGCGTTGAACAGCAGCACCGAGTACAGGTCCTTCACGCCGTAGGCATAACCCAGCAGGCCAATGCCGGCCACGGCGAAAGCGAGCAGGGCGAGGACATCGCAGACTTTATGTCGACCGGCGAGTTGCGCCATGCGCGCCACGCTCAGCAGGGCCAGACAGCTCGCCGTGGCCGGGGAAACACTGCCCAAAGCAAGCGCAGAAGGGGCAAACAACCACGCGTTCACCGGGCCACTGAATACGTCACGACCGATGAGCAAGTGCGCGCCCAGCAAGCCGAAGGCGATGCACGCGGCGACCCCGGCGAGCAGCCAACTGGGGCGCGCACGCCGTCCCAGCAGGCTGGAGAGCGCGAGTGCGCAAAGCGCCATTGCGGTCAACGGCGACATAGCCGTCAACCCGGGGATCAGTGCGTTCAGCAGCCGTTTCCCCAACCCGTACTCGCACAGCGCTGCAGTGCCGGTGAGCAGCGCCACCCAGGCCAATAGCTTGGCCACCCACCTGACCGACGTCGCGGCATGCAGACGGCTCAATCCCCAATCGGAAGTGCGGGTTCCGATGTCCAGGTCGTCGTCAGGTGCGTGCATCAGTGACAGGCCTCCGTGGTGGCATGGGCGATCGAGGGGCTGGTGAGTGTGCGGCGAAGGCTGGGTCTGTCATTTGTAGAGGCAATACCGCCAAGTCTCAAGCCTTGGGCTGCTTTATTCGGATCGGGAAACTACCGCCACGCCGCTGCCGGTGGGGAATCGTTGCCGGCTGGCAAACCCGTGCGCAGCTCCGCAATCTGGCCACGCCCGACCGTTCATCAGCAGAGATCACCATGACACACATTCAACAGGTACACGATGTCGTTGCGCGAACGTTATGGGGTGAAGCCCGTGGCGAAGGCATCCGCGGACAAATCGCGGTGGCCTGGGTCATCCGCAACCGCGTGCAGGACGCCCAGCCACGGTCATGGTGGGGCGAGGGCTATATCGGTGTGTGCCGCAAGCCCTGGCAGTTCAGCTGCTGGAACCTTCGGGATCCCAATTACCCCTATGTCAGTGGCGCTCGTCCCATTCCCCCGGCGCAGCTGGCGCAAGCCCTGGCAGTAGCCGAACAGGTGGTGGCCGGCCAGGTGGCAGACCCCACCGGCGGCGCCACCCATTACCACGCCACGCACCTCTCCCCACCGCCAGCCTGGACAAAGGGCGCTACCCGCACCTTGGTGCTGGGTGGCCATGCCTTCTTCAAGAACGTGGCCTGAGCCTACCTGCGGTCTCGACAAAACCTGGTCAGTATTACCGCCCGCGCAACAGTGTTTCACCGCGCTGCGCTATGGCGATTTGTCGCAGCTGCAGGATTTTTTTGATATCGTTGCGTAACTAACTAATTAGTTAATGCTGCGGCGGCACCCGTTTCCCTTCCGGGAGCTTTGACGGGAGGCCGTGCAGGTCGTGGAACCACGTCACCCATAGTGTCATGACAAGCGTGTCGTACAGGCTTGCCTACACTGTGTTCGACCTTCCAGAAACGTTCATGCGTCAACAGGATCATGCAACATGACTAAGCCTCAACCTTCGCCAGCGGTGCGCCGTTGGCCCATCTGGGTCGCTGCCTTGGGCGTACTCGTATTCGGACTGCTCTATCTTGCTGGCGGTGGCTACCTCGCCGCGCTGGGGGGGAGCTGGTACTTCCTGCTGGCCGGTCTGGGCATGACCGTCGCCGCCATCGCCCTGTTCAAGTCGCGCCTGCTGGGCGCCTGGCTGTTCGCCGCGGTCATGGTGCTGTCGGTGATCTGGGCCCTGGTCGACGCCGGTCTGAACTTCTGGCCGCAAATCTCCCGTCTGTTCGCTCCGGCGGTGCTGAGCCTGGTGGTGGCGTTGGCCTATCCGACCTTGCGTCGGGCCAATGGCCTCAGCGGCGGCCGCGCTGGCTATGTGCTCGGCGCCGTGCTGGCGGTGGCGGTGGTTGCTGGCGGCGCCGGCATGTTCGTACCACACCCTTCGGTCGCGCCGACCGGTGAAGGCCCCGGCCTGACCCAGGTCAACCCGGCCAATGCGCAGAAAGACTGGGCCCATTACGGCAACGACGAAGGCGGCAATCGCTTCGCGGCCCTGGACCAGATCAACCGCGACAACGTCGCCAGCCTGGTACCGGCCTGGACCTACCACACCGGTGACGTTGCCATCAGCAACGGCAACGGCGCCGAAGATCAGGCCACACCGTTGCAGGTGGGTGACAAGGTGTTCGTGTGCACCCCGCACAACAACATCATCGCCCTGAATGCCGACACCGGCAAAGAGCTGTGGAAGAACGAGATCAATGCCCAGGCTGCGGTCTGGCAGCGTTGCCGTGGCCTGGCGTATTTCGATGCCAGCAGCCCGGTGGTTGAGTCCAGTGAAGGCAACACGCCAGTCAAGGCGGTGTCGGTCGCACCCGGCGCCAACTGCCAGCGTCGCCTGCTGACCAACACCATCGATGCCCGCCTGATTGCCGTGGACGCCGACACCGGCGAGTTCTGCCAGGGCTTCGGCAACAATGGCCAGGTGGACCTGAAAGCCGGTCTGGGCAAGGTTCCCGATTCCTACTATCAGTTGTCGTCCGCGCCGTTGATGGCGGGCACTACCGTGGTGGTCGGCGGCCGTGTCGCCGACAACGTGCAAACCGACATGCCCGGTGGCGTGATCCGTGGTTTCGACGTGATCACCGGCGAGATGCGCTGGGCCTTCGATCCGGGCAACCCTGAGGACAAGCAGGCGCCGACCGGCGACAACACCTATGTACGCAGTACGCCCAACAGCTGGGCGCCGATGTCGTACGATCCGAAGATGAACACCGTGTTCCTGCCCATGGGCAGCTCGTCCACCGACATCTACGGTGTCGAACGTACTGCGCTCAACCATCGTTACGGTGCTTCGATTCTGGCGCTGAATGCGACCACGGGTGAGGAAAAGTGGGTCTATCAGACCGTGCACAACGATCTGTGGGACTTCGACCTGCCGATGCAGCCCACCTTGATGGACTTCCCCAAGCCTGACGGCAGCGGCGTGCCAGCAGTGGTGATCGGTACCAAGGCAGGGCAGATCTATGTGCTGGACCGCGCCACGGGTCAACCGCTGACCGCTGTGCAGGACATTCCGGTCAAGGGCTCGGACATTCCTGGCGAACCCTATGCCAAGACCCAGCCGCTGTCGGTGGGCATGCCGCAGATCGGCGCGCAACACCTGAGCGAATCGGACATGTGGGGTGCCACGCCGTTCGACCAGATGCTGTGCCGCATCTCGTTCAAGAAAATGCGTTATGAAGGCCTGTACACCGCGCCGGGCACCGATGTGTCGCTCAGCTTCCCGGGCTCCCTGGGTGGTATGAACTGGGGCAGCTTGTCGACCGATCCGGTGCATGGCTTCATTTTCGTCAATGATATGCGCTTGGGCCTGTGGGTGCAGATGGTGCCTCAGCAGAAGGATGCCAAGGCTTCTTCGGGTGGCGAAGCGCTGAACACCGGCATGGGTGCGGTGCCGCTCAAGGGCACGCCGTACGCCGTGAACAAGAACCGCTTCCTGTCCATCGCCGGCATCCCGTGCCAGGCGCCGCCATTCGGCACCTTGACCGCGATCGACATGAAGACTCAGAAAGTGGCGTGGCAAGTACCGGTCGGGACGGTGGAAGACACCGGCCCAATGGGTGTGAAGATGCACCTGCCGCTGCCGATCGGCATGCCGACGCTGGGTGGCACGCTGTCGACCCAGGGTGGCCTGGTGTTCATTGCCGGTACTCAGGACTACTACCTGCGGGCGTTCAACTCGGCCACCGGTGAAGAGGCCTGGAAAGCCCGTCTGCCGGTTGGCAGCCAGGGTGGCCCGATGACCTTCGTCTCGCCCAAGACCGGCAAGCAGTACGTGGTCATCACCGCTGGTGGCGCCCGCCAGTCGCCAGACCGCGGCGACTACGTGATCGCCTACGCCCTGCCCGACAAGAAGTAACCCCCACAGCCGCTGCCACACCCCTGTAGCAGCGGCGCAAGCGGTAAACCACGCAACCCGCGTTGCACACAGACGCGGTATGCACAATCCCTGTAGCAGCGGCGCGAGCCGCGTCGGCGGCGCATGCGGTGTATCAGACAATCCGCGTCGAGGCCGGACGCGGCTTGCACCACTGCTACAGGGGATTGCAGCGTCAATGTCTCACGCGGTGTGCCAAACAAACCGCGTTGCACACAGACGCGGTATGCACAATCCCTGTAGCAGCGGCGCGAGCCGAGTCGGCGGTGCATGCGGTGTATCAGACAATCCGCGTCGAGGCCGGACGCGGCTTGCACCGCTGCTACAGGGGATTGCAGCGTCAATATCTTACGCGGTGTGTCAAACAAGCCGCGTCGGCGGTGCATGCGGTGTGTCTACTTGCTCCGGGCGTCAAATCACCTCGGCGATGACCTGAACGTTGCCGCCCATGCTGACCTCATCGTCCACCTCTTTGCCCAACAGGCTTTGCCCCAGCGGCGAGCGTGGGGTAATGACCATGATCGGGCAGCCTTCGAACTCAAGCTTCAACCCCGCCGCATCCGGACCCAGAAAAAACCACTGGCGCGCACCGGTTGCCGATTCCAGCGTCACCAGCGCGCCCAGCTCGATTCCCGCCCGAAAGTCACGCAACTGCAATGCACGAAACTTCGCCAGCCCCTGGCGAATCTCCTCCATCCGTCGCGCCTGTCCAGTGGCCAGGTAGGACGCTTCCAGCCCCAGCGTGTCGTATTTGTTCTCGGCCACGTTCTCTTCGTGGGTGGCGGTTTCATAGGCCGTCTGGGCGGCCCGCTGGGCAACGTCCAGGTCCAGGGTCAGGCGTTCGATGATCGATTGCAGCAGGGCAGGCTTGTTCATGGGCAGACTGATGATTGGGGCGAGCGCACGATTGTCGCACGAACCGCCTTTAATGCTTCTGTGCGCCGGTGTTTATGCGGACAATAGCGCGCTTTGTGTAACCGTTTGCGTTGGAGTCAGCCATGAAGGCCACCTGGGACATTTTCTGTACGGTCGTGGACAACTACGGCGACATTGGTATCACCTGGCGCCTGGCCCGGCAGCTGCAGGTCGAGCACGGCATGCAGGTTCGTCTGTGGGTCGACGACCTGGTGCCGTTCGCTCGCCTGTGGCCTGCGGCGAACGCCGAGCAGGCGCAGCAGTGGCACGACGGCGTCGAAGTCCGGCATTGGAGTGGCGAATGGCAAGCGACCGAGGTCGCCGATGTGGTGGTGGGGGCCTTCGCCTGCAAGTTGCCGCCTGAATATGTGGACGCGATGGCGGTTCGCAGCCCGTCACGATTGTGGTTGAACCTCGATTACCTGAGCGCCGAAACCTGGGTCGATGGCTGCCACGGCCTGCCGTCGCCGCAGCCGGGCGGACTGCGCAAGTACTTCTTCTTCCCCGGCTTCACCACGGGGACCGGTGGCCTGCTGCGCGAAGCCGGGCTGATCGAGCAGCGCGAGGCTTTCCAGGCCGATCCTGCGGCGCGTCAGGCGTTTCTCGCAGGAATGGGCGTGGAGCCCGAACCGGGAGCGCGCTTGCTGTCCCTGTTCGCCTACGAGCACAGTGGCCTGGCCTCATGGCTGGACGCGCTGGCTGACGATACGCGCAGCAACCATCTGCTGGTCCCCGAAGGACGAGTGCTGGCCGATGTACGGCAATGGCTGGGCGACGCTTCCCTGGAGGTCGGCAGCCAGGTGCAACGAGGCAGCCTGAAGGTCCAGGTGCTGCCGTTCGTCCGCCAGAGCGAATATGACCGGCTGCTGTGGTGCTGCGATTTCAATGCCGTGCGCGGCGAAGATTCCTTCGTTCGCGCCCAGTGGGCCGCCGCGCCGATGGTCTGGCACATCTATGTGCAGGAAGAATACGCCCACTGGGAAAAGCTCGAAGCGTTCCTCGATCGCTACGGCGAAGGCCTGTCGCCCGCGGCCTATGCGGCGCTGCGCGGACTGTGGCGGGCCTGGAACCAGAGCGTGGAGGGCGCCGACATCGGCCCGGCGTGGCGCGAGGCCCTCGAACACTGGCCGGAACTGGTCGCGCACGCGCGTCAATGGTGCGCGCTACAGGCCGCACAAGCTGATCTTGCGACGGCGCTGGTGCAGTTTTACCGAAATTGGCTATGATACGCGGCCTAGATTTTTGTAAATCACCATCCAAATTCGGATATTCGTAATGAAAACTGGTAAAGAACTGAAACCCGGTACCGTGATCCGTATCGACAACGACCCTTGGCTGGTTCAGAAAGCTGAATTCACCAAGTCGGGCCGTAACAGCGCGATCATGAAGACCAAGCTGAAGAACCTGCTGACCGGCTACAAGACCGAAACCGTCTACAGTGCCGACGACAAGCTGGACGACGTGATCCTGGACCGCAAGGAAGCGACCCTGTCGTTCATCAGCGGTGACAGCTACACGTTCATGGATACCACCGACTACACCATGTATGAACTGAACGCCGAAGACATCGAAGCCGTTCTGCCATTCGTGGAAGAAGGCATGACCGACGTCTGCGAAGCCGTGTTCTTCGAAGAGCGTCTGGTCAGCGTAGAGCTGCCGACCACCATCGTGCGTCAGGTCGACTACACCGAAGGTTCCGCTCGCGGCGACACGTCGGGCAAGGTCATGAAGCCTGCCAAACTGAAGAACGGTACCGAGCTGAGCGTTGCGGACTTCATCGAGATCGGCGACATGATCGAGATCGACACCCGTGAAGGCGGTTCGTACAAAGGTCGCGCCAAGTAAGCTTCATGCCTGCTTGATAGCGATGCAAAAACCCGACCTTGAGTCGGGTTTTTTTATGCCCAGTCACCGCCCATTTCGTAGGAGCGGTCATCGGCCGCGAAAAAAACGCCACGGTATATCCTGATGCACCGTAGTGTTTTTTTCGCGGCCACTGACCGCTCCTACAGGCTGGCGTCGCGGCGCGGGGTGGTCAATGCGAATGCCGCGGCACCTCGGACCCCCTGCACCCGACCAGAAAATCGAAATCGCAACCCTGGTCGGCCTGCATCACATGGTCGATGTACAACTGCCGGTAGCCGCCCACCAGCGACGATTGCGCCGGTGCCTGCCAGTCAGCCAGGCGGGCCTGCAGTTCGCTGTCGGGGATGTCCAGATGCAAGCGCCCGCTGGCGCAATCGAGCTCGATGTAATCGCCTTCGCGGACCACTGCCAACGGCCCGCCGGCGGCTGCTTCCGGCGCCACGTGCAGGACTACCGTGCCGTAGGCGGTACCGCTCATGCGCGCATCGGAAATGCGCACCATGTCGGTGACTCCTTGCGCCAGCAGCTTGGCCGGCAGGCCCATGTTACCGACCTCGGCCATGCCCGGATAACCCTTGGGCCCACAGTTCTTCATGACCAGGATGGAGCTGGTGTCCACGTCCAGGTCTGGATCGTTGATGCGCGCCTTGTACATGTCGAAGTCCTCGAACACCACCGCGCGACCGCGATGGGTCATCAGCGCAGGAGTGGCGGCCGAGGGCTTGAGCACCGCCCCTAGCGGCGCCAGGTTACCGCGCAACACGCAGATGCCACCGTCGGCCACCAAGGGGTTGTCGATGGCGCGGATCACCTCGTCCTCGCCATAGATCGGCGAGTTCTGCACGTTCTGCCACAACGTCTGACCGTTGACGGTCAAGGCATCCGGGTTGGGGATCAGATTGTTTTCCCCCAGGCGGCGCAGGACGGCCGGGAGACCACCGGAATAATAGAACTCCTCCATCAGGAAGCGCCCCGACGGCTGCAAGTCGACCAGGGTGGGGGTGCCGCGGCCGATGCGCGTCCAGTCGTCCAGCTCCAGGTCCACGCCGATCCGGCCGGCGATGGCCTTGAGGTGGATCACCGCATTGGTCGAGCCGCCGATGGCCGCGTTGACCCGAATGGCGTTTTCGAACGCCTCCTTGGTAAGGATCTTCGACAGGCGCAGGTCTTCACGAACCATCTGCACCGCACGCATGCCCGACATGTGCGCGAGCACATAGCGACGCGAGTCCACTGCGGGAATGGCGGCGTTGTGCGGCAGCGAAGTGCCCAGCGCTTCGGCCATGCAGGCCATGGTCGAGGCGGTGCCCATGGTGTTGCAGGTACCGGCCGAACGCGACATGCCGGCCTCGGCCGAGAGAAACTCGTCGAGGCTGATCTGGCCTGCTTTGTACGACTCGTGCATCTGCCAGACGATGGTGCCGGCGCCGATGTCCTTGCCCTTGTGCTTGCCGTTGAGCATCGGCCCGCCGGTCACGACGATGGCCGGCACGTCGCAGCTGGCCGCGCCCATCAGCAGGGCAGGGGTGGTCTTGTCACAGCCGGTGAGCAGCACCACGCCGTCGATCGGGTTGCCACGGATCGCTTCCTCCACATCCATGCTGGCCAGGTTGCGGGTGAGCATCGCCGTGGGGCGCAGGTTGGACTCGCCATTGGAGAACACCGGAAATTCCACAGGGAAGCCACCGGCCTCGATCACGCCGCGTTTGACGTGTTCGGCGATGGTGCGGAAGTGGGCATTGCAAGGGGTCAGCTCGGACCAGGTGTTGCAGATGCCAATGATCGGCTTGCCATTGAACTGGTGATCGGCGATGCCCTGGTTCTTCATCCAGCTGCGGTACATGAAGCCGTTCTTGTCAGCCGTACCGAACCATTGGGCCGAGCGCAGGGTGGGTTTGTTGTCAGGCATGAGGGCTCTCTTATTGTAAGACTTGTTTTTGTGTATGCCCTCAAAATAGGCCATTGGATCGTCGATTGGAAGAGCTTGTGAAGCAAATAGTAATACTATAAAGTCGATTTCAGTGAAGGTTGAGCGTCGTTTCAGGTCCCCCGAAAAGGGCGACGGGGCGCTGTGGCCTTCCCACCCAAAACAAGCATAAAAACAAGAAAGTGGAGATCGATCCCATGAGCCAGGAACTCGGGCTTATACGCCGCATCACCTTCAAATTGATCCCGTTCCTGATTCTGCTGTACCTGATCGCCTACGTGGATCGCTCCGCAGTGGGCTTCGCCAAGCTGCACATGGGCGCGGACGTGGGCATCGGCGACGCCGCCTACGGCTTGGGTGCAGGGCTGTTCTTCATTGGCTACTTTCTACTGGAAATCCCCAGCAACCTGATGCTCGAACGCTTCGGCGCCCGTCGCTGGTTCGCCCGCATCATGATCACCTGGGGCGCCATCACCATCGGCATGGCGTTTGTGCAAGGTCCGCACAGCTTCTATGTCATGCGCTTCCTGCTGGGGGCGGCCGAAGCCGGCTTCTTTCCCGGCGTGCTGTACTACATCACGCAGTGGTTCCCGGTCCGTCACCGCGGCAAGATCCTGGGTCTGTTCATTCTGTCCCAACCCATCGCCATGATGATCACCGGGCCTGTGTCTGGCGCTCTGCTGGGCATGGACGGCGTGCTCGGCCTGCACGGCTGGCAGTGGTTGTTCATCGTCATCGGCACGCCGGCCATCCTGCTGACCTGGCCGGTGCTGCGCTGGCTGCCCGATGGCCCGCAGCAGGTCAAATGGATGAACCAGGCTGAGAAAGACTGGCTGGCCACTGAACTGCAGAACGACCTGCAAGCCTATGGCCAGACGCGCCACGGCAACCCGCTGCATGCGCTCAAGGATTTTCGCGTGCTGCTGCTGGCGTTGTTCTACCTGCCGGTGACCTTGAGCATCTACGGCCTGGGCCTGTGGTTGCCGACCTTGATCAAACAATTCGGCGGCAGCGACCTGACCACCGGATTCGTGTCTTCGGTGCCGTATGTATTCGGCATCATCGGCCTGTTGCTCATCCCGCGCAGCTCGGATCGTCTCAACGATCGCTACGGCCATCTGGCGGTGCTGTACGTGCTGGGCGCAATCGGTCTGTTTCTCAGCGCCTGGCTGAGCCTGCCGGCGGCGCAACTGGCAGCTCTGTGCCTGGTGGCGTTCAGCCTGTTCTCCTGCACGGCGGTGTTCTGGACCCTGCCGGGTCGCTTCTTCGCCGGGGCCAGTGCGGCGGCCGGCATTGCCCTGATCAACTCGGTGGGCAACCTGGGCGGCTACATCGGGCCGTTCGTGATCGGCGCGCTCAAGGAGTACACCGGTAACTTGGCCAGCGGCCTGTATTTTCTCAGCGGCGTGATGGTGTTCGGGCTGGTGCTGACCGCAGTGGTCTACCAGTTGCTGGAGCGCCGTCACGTGCTGCCGGCCGATGCGTTCGCCGCCAGCGCCCGTTCCTGAACCCAGCAAAAGGAAGCTCGTCATGCATCTGGTGCAATTTGAATTGAACAACGGTCAACGTCGGGTCGGTCTGGTCGATGGCGATCGGGTCCACGAAGTGCGCGGCGCGAACAGCGTTCGTGAACTGGCTTTGGCCGCCATCGCCGCAGGCCATGGCCTGGCCCAGGCGGTGGATGGCCGTGGTCTGGGTGAGCAGCACGACTACCCGCAGTTGCTCGAACAGGGGCGCATTCTGCCGCCGCTGGATCACCCCGATCCGGCGCACATGCTGGTGACCGGCACCGGCCTGACCCACCTGGGCAGTGCCGCCACCCGGGACAAGATGCATCAGCACAGCGCCGACACGGCAGTCACCGACAGCATGAAGATATTCCAGTGGGGCGTGGAGGGCGGCAAGCCGGCCGCGGGCCAGCCCGGCGTGCAGCCGGAGTGGTTCTACAAGGGTGACGGCAGCATCGTCGTGCGGCCCGGCCAGGCGTTCCCCGTTCCGCCCTTTGCCGAAGACGCCGGCGAAGAGCCCGAGCTGGGTGGGCTGTACGTAATCGGCCCGGACCGCCGCCCGTATCGCCTGGGATTCGCCCTGGGTAACGAATTCTCCGACCATGTGATGGAACGCAAGAACTACCTCTACCTGGCCCATTCCAAGTTGCGCAGTTGCAGCTATGGTCCGGAGCTGCGTGTGGGCGAGCTGCCCGAGCACCTGTCCGGCACCAGCCGTATCCGGCGTGCTGGCGAGGTGATCTGGGAAAAGGAATTTCTCAGTGGCGAAGCGAACATGTGCCACAGCTTCGACAACCTCGAGTACCACCATTTCAAGTACGCGCAGTTCCTCAATCCCGGCGACGTGCACATTCACTTCTTCGGCACGGCCACGCTGTCGTTCGCCGATGGCGTCGCCACCCAGGTGGGCGATCGCTTCGAAATCAGCCTGCCGGAGTTCGGCGCACCGTTGGTGAACAGCGTTGGCCAGGCAGAGCAGGCGTTCGCTCCAGGCACCGTGGGCGTCCTGTAGGGGCGCGACAGCAGGCCAGAAGGATGCATCGCAGGTATCATGGTCCTACTTTACCCAGGAGGTCCGACCATGACCCTGCCCACCGCGCTAGAAACCTGCGACATGCTGCTGATCGACACGCTGCATGCCTTCGACTTCTCCTTCGACGAAGAGCAGACCCTGCACATCGAATGCATGGACGGCCGCGAGCTCAAGCGTTGGGCGTTTACCCTGGCTGAGCAGCAAGCGGCTCAGCCAGGTGCCGAGCCCGACAGCTTCGTTATCACTCGCGACGGCACGTCCCACACCCTGACTTGCCTCAGTGCCTTTTCGGCCCGCGACGAAGACGATGAAACCCAGGCGTGAACACGGTGGTCTGTAAAGTCCGATCCACGTTCGCTCCTGCTGCCGCAACAACATTCAGCGCCATGCAAGATCGGCCACACACAAGAGGCTTCGGAGAAACCTTCATGAAGCGAGTTCTGCTATCCATGCTTGTCAACGGCTTGGCCCTGACATCCCTGCACGCCGCTGCAGCCGAAAAATATGACCTGCTGGTGGGCACCTACACCCAGGGTTCCAGCGAAGGCATCTACCGCTACGCCTTCGACAGCACTACCGGCCAGATCGAGGCCCAGCCTCGGCAGACGGTCAAGAGTTCCAACCCGTCCTGGCTGACCTTGTCCCAGGACCAGCGCCGCCTGTTCGTGGTCAATGAAAACGGCCCCGGCCAGAAAGACGTAATTGGCAAGGTCACCAGCTTCACCGTGGACGGCAAGACCCACGATATCCGTCAGGTCAATCAGGTGGCCACCAGCGGCGACGAGCCGACCCATTCCAGCCTGAGCCAGGACGGGCGCCACCTGTTCGTCGCCAACTATGCCGTCAGTGCCAATCCGGGCGGCAGCCTCAGCGTGCTGAATGTGGCCGAAGACGGCACCCTCAGTAACGTCGTGCAGGAGCTCAAGCACGTGGCCAGCCAGGTCAACCCCGAGCGCCAGGCCGGGCCCCACGTGCACTCGGTGGTGTCGCTGCCGCCTTCGGGCCGCTACGTATACGCCAGCGACCTGGGCGCCGACCGGGTCTACGTGTACCGTTATGAGCCCAAGTCCGCCGAGCGTCCGCTGGTGCCCGCTCAACCGGCCTCGGTGCAACTGCCGGACGGCAGTGGTCCGCGTCACCTGCTGTTCAGTCGTGATGGCAAGCACGCCTACCTGACATTGGAAATGAGCGGTCAATTGGCCATGTTCGACGTCAAAGATGGCAACCTCGTACGCCAGCAGCTGCTCGAACTGGGCACCGTCGGCAAGGAAAGCGCCAGCGGCGCCTTGCACCTGTCTGCCGATGGTCGCTTCCTCTACGTGAGCAACCGTGGCACGGCCAACCAGATGCTGGTGTTCAGCGTCGACCCCGGCACCGGCCATCTCAAGGAGATCCAGCGTCGGCACGTGGACGGCGATCACCCACGCGAGTTCGCCCTCGACCCCACCGGTCACTTCCTGTTGATCGCCAACCAGAAGAGCAACCAGATCACCGTGCTCAAGCGCGACGCCAGCACCGGGATGCTGGGTGAGACGGTACAGAGCTTCAAGCAGGACGCGCCGTCGGACCTGAAATTCCTGACTCAGTAACACGCTACAGACAACCCGGCGTGCCAGGCACGCCGCGTTGTCCGGGTCAGGGCGCTAGCCGCTGACCTCGACGCTGCTCAGCCCATTGCCCAGACGCCGCACCTGAATCTGCACCGGGATGCGTTCGTGCATCTCCTGCACGTGGGAAATCACCGCCACCTTGCGTCCCTGCGCCTGCAGGCCATCGAGCGCATCCATCGCCAGTTGCAGTGATTCGGGATCGAGGCTGCCGAAGCCTTCGTCGATGAACAGCGACTCGATGCGCAGCGTGCTCGATGCCATCGACGCCAGCCCCAAGGCCAGTGCCAGCGACACCAGAAAGGTTTCCCCGCCGGACAACGAATGCACCGAGCGCAGTTCGTCGCCCATTTCGGTGTCCAGCACCAACAGCCCGAGCATGCTGCCGCCGCGCTTGAGGCGGTAGCGGCGCACCAGCTGACGCAGTTGCACGTTGGCGTGATGCACCAGCAGGTCGAGGTTGTAGGCCTGGGCGATCTTGCGGAAGCGATCGCCTTCGGCCGAACCGATCAGTGCTGCCAGGCGCGCCCAACGCTGGTAGTGCGCATCGGCCTCGGCAATCTGCGTCTGCAGGGTCTGGTTGGCGCTGTGCCGACGCTGGTCTTCGGCTTGCTGGGCGCGCAGCTCGGCGCATTGCTGCTCCTGCCGTTCGACGTCCATCAGCAGGGCCGCGTGCTGTGCGTCCAGCGCCTCGGCACTGGCGATCGCGTCGACCTGTGCCCGATGAGCCTGCTGGCGCTGCTCGCGTTCGTGCAAGCGGATGCGCGCCTGTTCCAGGGTTTTTTCCGTGGCCTGCAGGCGGCTGCGCAGCTCATCGACTTGGGGTTCATCGATGGCGAGCAGTGCCTGCAACCCGTCGTCGTCCAGTTGCGGACGCTGCTCGCGCCAGGCGTGCAGGGTCTGCTGCACGTCAGCCAGGGTTTGCTGCAATTGGGCCTGCTGCGCAGTGTCGGCCTCCAGGGCGCTGGCGGTCTGCACTGTCTGGGTTCGGAGATCCTGTTGCTGTCGGTCGACCTGCCGTTCCTGCTCGCGCGCCGTCTCGACCTGATCGTGCAAGGCCGTCTGCCAGGCGGTCGCCTGGGCATGCTCGCCCAGCAATTCGCGCAGTCGTGCTTCGCAAGTCTGCAGGTGCGTGGACAGCGCCTCGACCCGCTGGCGTTGCTGCTCGCAGTCGGTCTGCTGCCGCGCATGCTCGCTGCGGGCCTGTTCGATGCGTCGCGCACGGGCGTCGAATTCCGACTGTTCTTCATCGCGCTGCTCGATCTGGGCCAGGCGCTCGGCGATGTTCTGCTCCAAGGCCATGAACGTCTGCGCCGGGTGTTCGCGCAGGGCCTGCAGGCGAGCGGCGGGCAACTGACTGGCCAGCGCCTGTAACTCGTCGTCGAGCCGCTGCTGGTCGGCGTCCAGGTGGGACTGATGCGCCTGCAGTGTCTGCTGCGCCTGCTGGCTGGCTTCCCTGGCCTGCGCCACGGCGCGCTGCAGGGCGGTCGCCTGCTGTTGCAAGGCCAGCAGGCTGTTCTGCTGACGTTCATCCTCGTCGATCAGACGCGTGTGGTTGGCCAGGGTGTCGCGCAGCCAGTCCGCCGGCTGCTCGGCGTCGCTCAGGGCAGGGTAGAGCGGATGCCGGGCCAGCTCGGCGTCACCTGGCTGGTCGAGCCATTGTTGCTCCTGCGCCTTGAGCTGTTTGTGCTGCTCGATCAGCGCGCCGACTTCGGTACGCAGCTCGACCAGGCGTTCGGACAATGGCTTCAACGCAGCGCGGGCGCGTTGTTCTTCGTCGTCATCGTGCGCCGACAGCGCCTGCAACAGCGCCTCCGGAGCATGATAGGGGTGCTCGACACTGCCACAGACCGGACAGGGCTGCTCGGGCTGCAAGCGTTCGCGCAACTGTTCGACGCTTTCGCTGCGCGCCAGGCGCTGGCGTTCGAGCAGTTGCAGGGTCACCTTCAAGGCTTGCTCGGCCTGTTCGTGGGCTGCGCGGACCTCCAGCCCCTGGGCGGTCAATTGCTCGCGCCGGGCCAGTAAGGTGGCCTGCTGCTGGCGTCCTTGTTCGAGACGTTCCTGAACGGCGTTGCGCCGCTGCCACAGCCGTTCCAGTTCCTGTACGTCACGCAGTGCCAGGCGTTGCTGTTGCAGGCGCTGGGTCAGTTGCTGCAAGCGCTCGGGCAGTTCCTCGGCACTGCATGGGGCATGCTGAAAAACGCGGGCAAGGTCGCTTTGATGCACTTCCAGGCTCGTCTTTGTGGCCTGTGCCTGCGTCTGCAACTCTGGCAGTTCGATCTGGCCCTGGCGCAGGCGACTGCTCAGCGTCACCACTTGCTGCAGGCGCGGCAGGTAGGCGCTCCAGGTGGCGGCCAGCGGCGCCAGCTCGGCGCTGCGTTCGAGCGCGTCGGCGACCTGCTGCAGGCGTTCGCCACTGTCGGCCTGTTGCTGCTCCATGCCCAGCAACGCCTGCGCCCCGGACGCAAGCTGCCGCTCGGAATCGGCCAGCGCCGGACTCAGGGGTTCGAGCTCGGCCTGCAATCGGCTCCGGTTCGACTGTTCGTCGAAGGCCTGCTGCAACCGGGGCTGCGCTTGGGCCTGTTGCGCCAACGCCTGTTGCAGCGTGCGCCCGGCCTGCTCGCGTTGCTCGTCCAGGTGTTGCTGCTGCACCGCCTGCCGTTGCTGCCGCGAACGCGACAGCTCGATACGTTCGGCCAGGGGCCGGAGCTGGGTGCGTACTTCCTGCTCGCGGCTGAACAGGTAGCGTTGCGGTGCCAGTTGTTCGAGCATGTGCAATTGCAAACGCTGCTCGGCGCCTGCTTCCCATGCCTGGGATGCGTCTTCCACCTGCTGCCGTGCCGCCTGGCAGTCGTCGCTCAGGCGCCGGTCTTCGCGGTGCCACTGTTGTTGCTGTTCCACCTGCTTGAGATGCGTCTGGTGCTGCCGCAGTTGCTCGCTGGCGGTGTGAAATTCCAGATCCAGCGCTTCGCGCGCTTCGGCGGCCAGTGGCGCGATACCGGTGGCCTGGTCCTGCCAGTGCTTGAGCTGCTCGCGGGCGTCGCGGCTCTTTTCGAAGGCGCGTTTGCCCAGGCGGGTGTAGAGCGCGGTGTCGGTGAGCTTTTCCAGCAGTTCGCTGCGTTCGTTGTCGTCGGCTTTGAGAAAGGCACTGAATTCGCTCTGCGCCAGCATCACCGCACGGGTGAACTGCTCGAAGTTCAGCCCCAGGCGAGCTTCCAGCAGTTGTTTGTATTCACCTTTCTGGCTGGCGAGCAGCTGGTCATTGTCCAGATCGCGCAGCGACTGCCGGCTGTTCTGTAACTTGCCAGCCGGTTTGTCCCGTGCCCGGTTGGCCTCCCAGCGCGCGCGATAGCGACGACCGTCGACGCCGAGGAAATCCACTTCCGCATAGCCCGCCCCGGTACCCCGGCGCAACAGGGTGCGCGGGTCGTAGCTGCCGATTTCACCGTCGGCGTCGGGCACCTTGGCACTCTGCGACGCATTGCCCAGGCGCGGTACGGCGCCGAACAGCGCCAGGCACAGGGCGTCGAGCAGGGTGCTCTTGCCCGCGCCTGTGGGGCCGGTGATGGCGAACAGACCGGCGCTGGCCAGCGGTTCGGCGGTGAAGTCCAGTTCGAACGGGCCTGCCAGCGAGGCGAGGTTCTTCAGGCGGATGGCGAGAATCTTCATGGGGTTTCGCCCTCCAGCTGCACTTCCTGCAACAACTGCGCGAAGTCGTCCAGGGTCTGTTCGTCCACCTCGCTGCCGTAGCTGTCGAGCCAGGCGCGGCTGAACAGTTCGTGGGGGCTGAGCTGGTCCAGCTCGATCAGGGCGCCGACATCCTCGTGGTCGGCGTTGACCCGCCCGGCGTACTCGGCAGCGATCCGCACCAGACGCACGGCCTTGCCTTGCAGGGCGGTTTCGATGTGCTGGCGCAGGTCCGGTTGCGGCTCGTCGAGTACCACCCGCACTTCCAGCCAGGGGTAGCTCAGCACATCGGCCAACAGGTCCACGTCCGGTAGTTGCTGTAACTGTTCACGGACCTGCGGCAACGGCGCCGGGCCGATGCGCAGCAGGTCGACCGCACGCGGGATCAGGATCGGTTCCACGCTCACCAACTGCTCGCCGGCGCACTCGATCTCGAGGA
Organism: Pseudomonas sp. UBA6276; assembly: GCF_002438365.1. Taxonomy (NCBI): domain Bacteria; kingdom Pseudomonadati; phylum Pseudomonadota; class Gammaproteobacteria; order Pseudomonadales; family Pseudomonadaceae; genus Pseudomonas; species Pseudomonas sp. UBA6276. The sequence goes on along the minus strand of NZ_DJUS01000005.1, from coordinate 42,426 downwards.
TCTGGTGCGGGTACTCGATCTCGGAAAACGACAGCGGTATGGGCGAGCCGCTGTAGCGAATGCGTGATTCGCCGTTGACCTTCTGTGGCTTGTGCAGATGGCCCAGCGCAACGTAGCTGATGCTGGCATCGAACAGGCTGGCCGGAAGGGCTTCGGCGCTGCCGATCACCAGGCTGCGCTCGGACTCCATCGACACCGAACCGCCCGCCATGTGCGCGTGGCTGATGGCGATCAGGGCCTGACCCGGCGAGCGTCGGGCATTGGCAGCGGCGATCAGCATTTCGTGGACCTGGGCGATGCCTTGCAGGTAATCCTCGCCCAGGGTTGCGCCGGTCACCTCGGCGGGGCGCAGGAAGGGCAGGGCCAGGCACCAGGCCTGCACCTGGCCATGGGCATCGGGCAGCGGCAGCAACAGCCGCTCGCTGTCGAGGCGGCCGTCTTCGAGCCACATCACCCGGCCCAGCGCATGGGTGCGCAGGCGACGCATCAACGGCCCCGGTAATTCGATGCGCGAACCGGAGTCGTGGTTGCCGGCGATCATCACGATGGTCAGCTGCGCTTGTTGCTCATGGGCGCTGACGATGAAGTTGTAAAGCCGCTCCTGCGCCCGCACCGGCGGATTGACCGTATCGAAGATGTCGCCCGCCACCAGCAGCACGTCGGGCTGGCGCTGGGCGAGCTGACGCAGCAGCCAGCGCAGGAAGCTTGCGTGTTCGAAGTCGCGCTCCTGACCGTGCAGGCTTTGGCCGAGGTGCCAGTCGGAGGTGTGGAACAGGCGCATGAAGGCTCCAGGGGGCAGGGAAGGCCGCCATGATAGCCGTTCGGTCCCGCGCTTCCCATGCGCCCGCTCGTAGCGGGATGTGACGGACCGATTTTTACGCTTTCTTTACGGCCAGGCCCGGGTATCGATCTCGCGCCTTTACACCCTGGCCTCGGAGAATGTCGGCAAGCGGCAGCCGCCGCGCCTGGAGATATTCCCATGTCTGTTCTGGACGGCCTGTTCCTGCTGCTGGCCATCGGTTTGTTCGTGTACCTGCTCGTTGCCCTCTTGCGCGCCAGTGGAGGCTAGTCATTGATGAACAGTCACGATTTCGCCCTGATAGCGGCCTTTCTCGCCTTGATCCTGCTGCCGGCGCCCTGGCTCGGACGTTTCTACTACAAGGTCATGGAAGGCCAGCGCACCTGGCTCAGCGTACCGCTGCAACCGGTGGAGAAGCTGTGCTACCGCTTTTCTGGTATCGATGCCCAACAGCAGCAAAGCTGGCAGCAATATGCCCTGGCGCTGCTGGTTTTCAACCTGGCCGGATTTGGCCTGCTGTTCGCCATGCTCATGCTGCAGGGATATCTGCCGCTCAATCCCCAGCACCTGCCGGGCCAGGAATGGACCCTGGCGTTCAACACCGCCGTCAGCTTCATGGCCAACACCAACTGGCAGGCGTACAGCGGCGAAACTTCGCTCAGCTACCTGAGCCAGATGGCTGGCCTGGGCGTGCAGAACTTTCTCAGTGCAGCCACCGGGTTGGCGGTGCTGGTGGCGCTGTGCCGTGGCATCAGTCGCCGTTCGGCCAGTACCCTGGGCAACTTCTGGGTCGATGTGACCCGTGCCACCCTGTATGGGCTGCTGCCGCTGGCCTTGCTGCTCGCTGTGTTCCTTATCTGGCAGGGTGTGCCGCAGACGTTCGCGCCCTATGTGGACGCGCTGACTTTGCAGGGCAACCCACAGACCATCCCCCTCGGCCCGGCAGCCAGCCAGATCGCCATCAAGCAGCTGGGCACCAATGGCGGCGGGTTCTTCGGCGTCAACTCGGCCCATCCGTTCGAGAATCCCACGGCCTGGAGCAACCTGTTCGAACTGGTCGCGATCCTGACCATCCCGGTCGCCCTTGTCTTCACCTTCGGCCATTACGTGAAGGACCTGCGTCAGAGCCGGGCGATCCTGGCCTGCATGTTGACCTTGCTGTTGCTGGGCCTGGGGCTGTCGCTGTACGCCGAGCAGCAACCCAATCCGATGCTGGCCAGTGCTATGGTCGAGCAGACCGCGCCGCTGGAAGGCAAGGAAAGCCGCTTCGGCACCACCGCCAGCGTGCTTTGGTCGGTGACCACCACGGCCGCCTCGAACGGTTCGGTCAATGCCATGCACGACAGCCTCAATCCGCTCTCCGGGATGGTCGCGCTGGTCAATATGATGCTCGGCGAAGTGATCTTCGGCGGTGTCGGTGCCGGTCTCTACGGCATGCTCCTCAACGTGCTGCTGACGGTGTTCCTGGCCGGCTTGATGATCGGTCGAACCCCGGAGTACCTGGGCAAGAAACTCCAGGCGCGCGAGGTGCGCTGGTTGGTGGCGAGCCTGCTGGTCATGCCCGTAGGTGTGCTGGTGCTCAGCGCCATCGCCGTGAGCCTGCCGGGTCCGGCCGGAGCGGTGAGCAACCCCGGCCCCCATGGCTTCACTCAGTTGCTGTATGCCTACACCTCGGCCAGCGCCAACAACGGTTCGGCCTTCGCAGGCCTGTCCGCCAACACGACCTTTCACAACCTCATGCTGGCTTTGGGCATGTTGCTTGGCCGCTTCGGCTACATCCTGCCGGTGCTGGCCCTGGCCGGAGCCCTGGCCAGCAAAAACGCCAGCGCGCCGAGCGCCGACAGCTTCGCCACCCACGGCCTGCTGTTCATCACCCTGCTGACCGTGACCCTGCTGATCGTGGGTGGCCTGACTTTCCTGCCGGTGCTGGCCCTGGGGCCGATCGCCGAGCACTTGAACCTGCATTTCTGAGGCCTGGACCATGAACCGATCGACCGTTGCCGCTGCCACGCAACCACAACCGCCCGCCGGGGCCACCTTGAGTGCCCTGTGGCGACCCGCGCTGCTGCAGGCGTTCGTCAAGCTCGACCCCCGGCGACTGCTGCGCAGCCCCGTGCTGCTGGTGGTGGAGTTGTGCGCCGTACTGACCACCGGCCTGTGCCTGCTGCCCGACCCGGCAGTGTCGGCCTCGGTCGCCGTGCAGATTGCCGTGTGGCTGTGGTTCACCTTGCTGTTCGCCAATTTCGCCGAAGCACTGGCCGAAGGCCGTGGCCGTGCTCGCGCCGACAGCCTCAAGGCCGGCAGCCAAGGCCTGCAGGCTCGCCGGCAACGTGCCGACGGCACCTTCGAGACGGTTGCCGCCACCGCCTTGCGCAAGGGCGATGTGGTTCGCGTCGAAGCCGGGCAGATGATTCCCGGTGACGGCGAGGTGCGCGAGGGCATCGCCGCCGTCAACGAGGCCGCCATCACCGGTGAGTCGGCGCCGGTGATCCGTGAATCGGGTGGCGACCGCTCGGCCGTCACCGGCAATACCCTGGTGGTGTCGGACTGGCTGCTGATCGAGATCAGCACCGACCCCGGCGAGTCGACCCTGGACCGCATGATCGCCCTGGTGGAAGGCGCAAAGCGGCAGAAGACGCCCAACGAAGTGGCCCTGGACATCCTGCTGATCGGCCTGACCATGGTCTTCCTGCTGGTGGTGGTCACCCTGCAGCCGTTTGCTCGCTTCTCTGGGCACAGTCTGCCGTTGGTGTTTCTCCTGGCATTGCTGGTAACCCTGATCCCGACCACCATCGCCGGCCTGCTGTCGGCCATCGGTATCGCCGGCATGGACCGCCTGGTGCGGCTCAACGTCGTGGCCAAGTCTGGCCGCGCCGTGGAAGCGGCCGGTGACGTCCATGTGTTGCTGCTCGACAAGACCGGCACCATCACCTTCGGCAACCGCCGCTGCAGCGCCTTGCATGCCGCCCCTGGCGTCAGCGACGCACAGATGGCCGAGGGTACGCTGCTGGCCTCGCTGGGCGATGAAACGGCGGAAGGGCGCTCGGTGGTCGAGTTCATCCGGCCACTGTTCAGCATCGACGAGCCGGCCGCCGAGCGCTGGCAATCGGTGCCGTTCAGCGCCCAGACACGGCTGTCGGGCGTCGACCTCGACCAGCAGAGCTACCGCAAGGGCGCGGTCGACTCGCTGCTGGCGTTCATCGGCCAATCCAGGGCGCAGCTTGCACCCGCGCTGGCCGAACACATCGAGCGCATCGCGCAGAGTGGCGGCACACCGCTGCTAGTGTGCCGCGACCGCCAGCTGCTGGGTGTCATCCACCTCAAGGACGTGGTCAAACCCGGCATTCGCGAGCGCTTCGAGCAGCTGCGCAAGCTGGGCATCCGCACCGTGATGGTGACCGGCGACAACCCACTGACGGCTGCCGCCATCGCCGCCGAAGCCGGTGTCGACGATGTGCTGGCCGAAGCCACGCCGCAGAAGAAGCTGGCGCGCATACGCCAGGAACAGGCCGACGGCCGCCTGGTGGCCATGTGCGGCGACGGCGCCAACGATGCGCCTGCACTGGCCCAGGCCGACGTCGGCGTGGCGATGAACGATGGCACCCAGGCTGCGCGCGAGGCAGCCAACATGGTCGACCTGGACAGCGATCCGACCAAGCTGCTCGACATCGTGCGCATCGGCAAGGAACTGCTGGTCACCCGCGGCGCCTTGACCACGTTCTCCATCGCCAACGACGTGGCCAAGTATTTTGCCATCCTCCCGGCGCTGTTCGCTGCGGTATACCCATCCCTGGGCGTGCTCAACGTGATGAACCTGGCCAGCCCGCAGAGCGCGATCCTCTCGGCCATCGTCTTCAACGCCTTGATCATCATCGTGTTGATCCCCCTGGCCCTGCGCGGCGTGCGGGTGCAGGCCGACAGCGCCGCGCAACTGCTGCGGCGCAACGTTCTTATCTATGGCCTGGGTGGTTTGGTGGTGCCCTTCATCGGCATCAAGGCCATCGATATTGTCCTCACCGCTTTGCACCTGGTCTGACCCTGGAGCTTGAATGATGAACAGTTTGTTGCGTCCGGCCTTGAGCCTGATTCTGTTGATGACCTTGCTCACCGGCGGTGCCTATCCGCTGTTGGTGTGGGCGGTAGGCCAGTGGGCCTTTTCCGCCCAGGCCAACGGCAGCCTGGTGCGCGACGCGCAGGGCGAGGTGCGCGGTTCCACCTTGCTCGCCCAGGCCTTCACCGATGAGCGCTGGTTTCATTCACGGCCTTCGGCAGCCGACTACGCGACCCTGGCCAGTGGTGCGAGCAACCTGGCGCCGAGCAATCCTGCGCTGGGCACTCGCGTGCTGGCGCAGGCCGATGAACAGTTCGATGCGCAGCAGGGTCCGGTTCCGCTGGCGCTGTTGACCACCTCGGCCAGTGGCCTGGACCCTGATCTGCCACCGGCAGCGGTGAGCTATCAGGTCCCTCGGGTGGCGCGCGAACGCGGCCTGCCCGAGTCGACTCTGCGCGCGTTGGTGCAGGCGCAGACCCGATCGCCCGCCATCGGCCCGGAGGTGGTCAACGTGCTGGCTTTGAACCAGGCGCTGGATCGGCTACCGTCACAGTCCCGATGACCACGAGGCGATGCCATGAGCCCAGACCATGAGTGATTCCGGCCGCGCCGATGCCCTGCTGGCCGCCTTGCCCCGCAGCGGGCGTGGCCGCTTGAAAGTGTTTCTCGGCGCCGCGCCCGGTGTCGGCAAGACCTACGCCATGCTCCAGGCCGCCCACGCTCGCCAGCGTCAGGGCATCGAGGTGCTGGCTGCCGTGGTGCAGACCCACGGCCGCGCGGAAACCGAAGCGCTGCTGGTCGGTCTGCCCCAGCAGGCGTTGCGGCGCTGCGAATACCGCGACGTGACCCTCGAGGAAATGGACCTGGATGCCGTGCTCGCTGCCCGCCCGGCCCTGGTCCTGGTCGACGAGCTGGCGCACAGCAATGCGCCTGGCAGCCGGCACGCCAAGCGTTGGCAGGACGTGCAGGAACTGCTCGCCGCCGGCATCGATGTGTACACCACGGTCAACGTCCAACACCTGGAAAGCCTGAACGATCAGGTCCAGACGATCACCGGCGTGCAGGTGCGCGAAACCCTGCCCGATTGGGTGGTGCAGGAGGCCGACGATCTGCTGCTGATCGACCTGCCGCCGCGCGAGCTGCTCGAACGCCTGCGCGAGGGCAAGGTGTACGTGCCGGAGCAGGCGCGGGCCGCCATCGACGCCTTCTTCACCCAGACCAACCTCAGCGCCCTGCGCGAACTGGCCATGCAGACGGCCGCCGCTCAGGTCGACGACGATCTGCACGAAGGCTACCGCAGCCTCGGCCAGCAGGCACCCAGCGTGCGCGGACGACTGCTGGTAGGCATCGCCGCCGACGAGCAGGCCGAGCGACTGGTGCGCCACGCCAGCCGCGTCGCCCGCCGTCGTCATCTGCCCTGGTCCGTGGTCCATGTGGACGACGGCTCGCTGCTCGATGAAACAGGGCGTCAGCGTCTGAAACTGGCCCAGCAGATGGCCGAACGGCTGGGCGGCGAGGTGGTGGAGCTGCGCGATGCGGAAGTGGCCAGGACCTTGCTGCAACACGCCGCCGACCGTCGCGCCAACCTGGTACTGGTCGGCCAGTCGCGCCGGCGCCGCTTCGGCGCGGGCCTGGCCGAACGCTTGCTGCGCCATCCCAGCGGTCTGGAAATCAACGTGCTGGCGCGGGCTCAGGTGCCGTCACCGCCAACGCCGCGCACACGGCCCGTCGGACGTTGGCGCGAGTATGCCCTGGCGATACTGGCAACGCTTTTGGCCAGCGGGCTGGCCTGGGCCGTGGCACAGGTGCTGGACTTGCCCAATATCTCCCTGGTGTTCCTCGCCGCCGTGCTGCTGGTGGCGGTCCGCAGCAGCCCGGGGCCGGCGCTCAGCTGTGCCGCGCTGTCGTTCCTGGCGTACGACTTTCTGTTCATTCCACCTAATTTCTCCCTGAGCATCCAGCGTCAGGAAGACGTCCTGACCCTGCTGTTCTTCCTGCTGATGGCAGCGCTCACGGGCAACCTGGCCGCGCGCCAGCGCCAGCAGCTCAGCGCCTTGCGCGAAACTCAGGCGCACACCGCGCAACTGCTGGAGCTGTCCCGACTGCTGGCCGCGGCGACCGACCGCCAGGCGGTGTTCAGTGCGGCCGCGCAGCACTTGCAGGGCTGGCCGGGGCTGGACATCTGTCTGCTCGAGCGCAGCGAGCAGGGCTGGAAGGTGGCCCAGGGCGGGGCGGTGTCGTTCTCGACCACCGAACTGGCTGCAGCGCAGTGGGCCGGCAACCACGCGCAACCGGCCGGGCTGGGCACCACCACATTGCCGGCGGGGCGTTGGTGGTGGTTGCCAGTAACATGGGAGGGCCAGGTGCTGGCGCTGCTCGCGGTGGCCGAACAGCAGGCCGGTCGGCTCGACGACCCCGGCCGACGCCTGCTCGGCGCGCTGGTGCAGCCGGTGGCGCAGGCCCTGGCCCGCGCGGACTTGGCCCATGACCTGGAAGCGGCGCGCCTGCACGGTGAAACCGAACAGTTGCGCAGTGCCTTGCTGGCCTCGGTGTCCCATGACCTGCGCACGCCGCTGACCGCCATGCGTGGCAGCATCGACAGCCTGCTGGCCCTGGGCACGGCCCTGGCGCCGGACGATCGCCAGGCGTTGCTCGAGGTCACCCGTGACGAAGCCGAGCGCCTGGACCGCTACATCCAGAACCTGCTCGACATGACGCGCCTGGGCCACGGCGCTCTCAAGCTGGCGCGGGACTGGGTGGCGGCTGGGGATATCGTCGCCAGCGCCGTGAGTCGATTGCGCGCGCCGCTGGCACCGTTGCAGGTCCAGGTACAGGTACCCGCGCAATTGCCCTTGCTGTATGTGCATGCGGCGTTGATCGAACAGGCCCTGGTCAACGTGCTGGAAAATGCCGCGCGGTTCTCGCCGGTGGGCGGTCGCTTGCAAGTGTCGGCCCGTGTGCGCGATGAGAGCCTGCTGCTTGCGGTCAGCGACGAAGGCCCCGGTATTCCCGAAGCCGAGCGGGCGAAGATTTTCGACATGTTCTACACCGCCGCGCGCGGTGATCGAGGCGGGCAGGGCACGGGGCTGGGCCTGGCGATCTGCCAGGGCATGGTCGGCGCCCATGGCGGTCGCGTCGAAGTCGGCAGCGGCATCGATGGCCATGGCACCTGCATCGCCTTATGCTTGCCGCTGCGCGCTCAACCGGGCGCCGATCCGGATACCTGAGCATGAGCCTTACCCATCCTCCTCTGGCCAGCACCTTGCTGGTCATCGACGACGAACCGCAGATCCGCAAGTTCCTGCGCATCAGCCTGGCCTCCCAAGGCTACAAGGTGATCGAAGCGGGCACCGGCGCCGAGGGCCTGAGCCAGGCCGCGCTGCTGCGTCCGGACCTGATCGTGCTGGACCTGGGCCTGCCGGACATGGACGGCCAACAGGTGCTGGAGCAGTTGCGCCAGTGGAGCACGGTACCGGTGCTGGTGCTCTCGGTGCGCGCCAGCGAGGCACAGAAAGTCCAGGCCCTGGACAACGGCGCCAACGACTACGTGACCAAGCCCTTCGGCATCCAGGAGTTCCTCGCCAGAGTGCGTGCGCTGTTGCGCCAGGCCAGCGGTAGCCCGGTCCACGAAGCGGCGTTGCAACTGGGTCCGCTGCAGGTCGACCTGGCATCGCGCCGGGTCACCCTCGATGGCGTCGAGGTGGCCCTGACCCGCAAGGAGTACGCCGTGCTTGCACAGCTGGCGCGCTATCCGGGGCGAGTCATCACCCAGCAGCAATTGCTCAAGGACATCTGGGGCCCGACCCACCTCGACGACAGTCACTACCTGCGCATCGTCGTCGGCCACCTGCGCCACAAACTCGGCGACGACCCCGCCGCCCCACGCTTCCTCATCACCGAACCCGGCGTCGGCTACCGCCTCGCAAGCCCCGACTGACGCGCCGCTCCCAGCCCACACCTATCCCTGTGGAAGCTATCCCTGTGGAAGCTATCCCTGTGGGAGCGGGTTCTACCCGCGAAGACGCCAGCCCCCACACCACCAATCCCGCAGCACGCAAGCCGTCCCCCTGTGGGAGCGGGTTCTACCCGCGAAGACGCCAGCTCTCACACCATCAATCCCGGATTTACATTCTAATCCAGCGGTGCCAGTGCCGACGCCTTCGCGGGTAGAACCCGCTCCCACAGGAACGCGCATCACTGGGGGCCACACTACGGACCCACACAACGGCACTTTTTAGATGGCACATCGTCTGACCCAGCATTACCCTGACGTTTTTCCCGAGGTGTCATCGATGAAAGCCTGGATCTGTGTGCCGCTGGTGGCACTGGCCTTGAGCGGTTGTGCCGGCAAGACCGCCTACCGCGACAGCTGCGCCACGCAGCTCGATGGTGCCTGGCACGAGCTTGACCTGGCCAAGGCCGAAGGCCTGGCCGGTACCGTAAGCTATTCCAAGGCGCTGTCGCTGCTCACCGGGGCCAAGACCCAGCAGCAGTTCGAAGCCTTCGAGGGGTGCACCAACAAGGCCGAAAAAGCGCGGTTCTACATCCGCGAGTCGCGTGCGGGACGCTGAAGTATTTCGGTCGCCCAGGCGCGCCTGACAGCGGGCCAGCAGACGTAGTATCGACAAGGAGTGTCTGCCATGCGCAGCCGATTGGATGAATGCCTGCAAGCCGTCAATGAAGTCCTGCTGGGCAAGGAAACCCAGGTTCGCCTGGCGTTGACCTGCCTGATCGCCGATGGCCACCTGCTCATCGAGGATCTGCCCGGCATGGGCAAGACCACCCTGAGTCATGCCCTGGCCAAGGTGCTGGGCCTGAGTTTCCAACGTATCCAGTTCACCTCCGACCTGCTGCCCAGCGATATCCTCGGCACGTCGGTGTTCGACAAGGACAGCGGTCGTTTCGTCTTCCACCCCGGACCGATCTTCGCCGAACTGGTGCTGGCGGACGAAATCAACCGCGCCACGCCCAAGAGCCAGAGTGCCCTGCTCGAAGCCATGGAGGAGGGCCAGGTCACCATCGAGGGCGCCACCCGTCCATTGCCCCAGCCGTTTTTCGTGATCGCCACGCAGAACCCCACCACCCAGGGCGGCACCTTCGCGCTGCCCGAGTCGCAACTGGACCGTTTTCTCATGCGCCTGTCGCTCGGCTACCCGGCCAAAGCCGCCGAAAAGGCCTTGCTGATGGGCGAGTCGCGGCGCGATCTGCTGCCGCGCATGAGCGCCGTACTCGACCATGCGCAGCTGTCTGCATTGCAAGCCCAGGCCCGTGCAGTGCGGGCCAGCGACGCGTTGGTGGACTACGTACTGCGCCTGGTGGAAGCGACCCGCACCCAGCCGCAGTTCGCCTATGGATTGTCGCCACGTGGCAGCCTGGCGCTGCTTGCCGCTGCAAAGGCGTGGGCCTTGCTGCTCGATCGCGACTACGTGATTCCCGAAGACGTGCAAGCGGTACTGCCCTCAGTCGTCAGCCACCGCCTGCGCGAACGGGCCGACCCTACCGGTCAGGGCGGAGGAGCGCTGGTGCAGTGGCTGCTGCGGGAGGTGCCTGCGCTGTGAGGCGGCTGCTCGGTGAGCGCTGGCGGCGCTGGCAGGCGCGACGCTTGCCGGCAGCGCCGCGCATCGAGCTGGACCAGCGCAGAATCTTCATCGTCCCCAGCCGCAGCGGTACCGGTTTCATCGTCGTGCTGCTGTTGATCTTCCTCGCCGCCATCAACTACCAGAACAGCCTGGCCTATGCCTTGGTATTCCTGCTGGGCTCTGTGTTCGTCGTCGCCATCCTGCACACCTACCGCAATCTCAGCGGCCTGCTGGTCAGCGGCAACGGCGCCAGCTCTGTGTTCGTCGGCGAGCAGGCGCGCTTCGGCCTGCGTCTGGAAAGCGGCGGCAAGGAGCACCAGGCCATCGGTGTGGGTTGGAACGCGCAGCAACTGCAACGCAGCGATGTCGCCCCCGATCACGTGCAGGCGCTGGAACTGAGCTTGCCGACCGAGCGCCGCGGCTGGCTTCCAGCACCGCGCATGCGCGTGGAGACCAGCTTTCCCCTCGGCGTGCTCACTGCCTGGACCTGGGTCGACCTGGGCCAGCGAGTGCTGGTCTATCCGCAACCGTTGCAGGGCGAAGTGCCGACCTTGCACAGCGAGTCGGCGGATATCGAAGACCAGGCGCAACGCCTGCACGGCCAAGGCGTGGACGATTTTCAGGGCCTCAAGCAATACCAGCCGGGCGATTCCTGGCGGCGCATGCATTGGAAGGCCTATTCACGCGGCGAAGGGCTGCTGGTCAAAGACTTCGCCGACCTGCGCGGCCAGGAACTGTGCCTGGACTTCGTCGCGCTTGGCGGCGATGTCGAACAGCGCCTCTCGCGCCTGTGCTATTGGGTATTGGCCCTGTCCCGCGAGCAGCGGCCTTTCGCCCTGCAGTTGCCCGGCAATCGGCTGGATACCGACAGCGGCGACGCACACCGCGAAGCCTGTCTGCGTGCTTTGGCACTTTTTGGAGAACAGCCATGAGCACGCCCGCCGCGATTCCGCGGGTCAGCCTGACCTGGTTGCTGCTGGCGCAGTCGCTGGTACTGGTGCCGCTGTGGTGGCACGTGCCGTTATGGCTGCTGGGGTTGTGGTTGGGCTGCACGCTGTGGCGCGTGCAGGTGTTTCGCATGCGTGCGCGCTATCCGGGACGGCTGATCAAGGTAGCGCTGATGCTTGCGGTGGCCGCCGGGGTGTATCTGTCCAGCGGCACCTGGGTGGGCCTGGAGGCCACCGCCGCGCTGCTAGTGGCCGCGTCCCTGCTCAAGCTTCTGGAGATGCAAACCGCCCGCGATGCCCGCGTGGTGATCTTTCTCGGCCTGTTCTGCCTGGCGGTGGCCTACCTGTTCGATACCAGCCTGGGCTGGGCGCTGTATAGCGTTCTGCCGCTGCTGGCGCTGCTCGCCGCCTTGATCGGATTGCAGCAGAGCTCACTCATCGCACGCCCGATGGCCACTCTGAAGCTGGCCGGTAGCCTGATGTTGCAGGCGTTGCCGCTGATGCTGCTGCTGTTCGTGTTCTTTCCGCGCCTGGAACCGCTCTGGTCGCTGCCGCTGCCTGCGCCGGGGCAGGGCGTGACCGGCTTGTCGGAAAGCATGAGCCCGGCCGACGTGGCCAGCCTCAGCCAATCCGGAGAGGTGGCTTTTCGTGCCAGCTTCGAGGGCGCCATACCGCCCAAGCGCGACCTCTACTGGCGCGCGCTGAGCCTGGATGTGTACGACGGCCGTACCTGGAGCCAGTCGCCCTGGATCCAGACCCAACTGGCAGCGCAGTGGCAACCGACCGGACCTTCGCTCACCTATCAGGTCATCCAGCAGCCCAGCGGCAAGCCCTGGCTGTTCGCCCTGGACGTCGCGCGCACCGCCTTGCCCGGCGTGCGCCAGCTCAGCGACGGACGCCTGCAGCGTCGTCGCCCGGTCGACCAGCCGTTGATGTACGCGGTCACCTCCTGGCCGCAGGTGATCCGCGAGCCCCAGCTGGCACCACCCGCATTGCGCACGGCGCTGCAATTGCCGGCGCAGGGCGACCCGCGCACGCGCCAGTGGGCGCAAGACCTGCACGCCCGTTTCAGCACGGCACCGGTACTGGTCAACGAAATGCTCCGACAGTTTCGCGAGCTGCCCTTCCACTACACGCTCAACCCACCGGTGCTGGGCCGCGACAGCATCGACGAATTCCTCTTCGACAGCCGCCGGGGCTTCTGCGCGCACTACGCCGGCGCCATGGTCTACGCGCTGCGCGTGGCTGGCGTGCCCGCGCGCGTGGTGGCCGGCTATCAGGGCGGCGAGGTCAACCCGGCAGGCAACTACCTGACCGTGCGTCAATTCGAAGCCCATGCCTGGGTCGAGTACTGGCAGTCAGGCATCGGCTGGCAACGGGCCGATCCCACTGCCGCAGTGGCACCCGCGCGGGTCGAGCAGGGCTTGCAGCAGGCGCTCTCGGCGGATGAAGAATTCCTCGCCGGCTCACCGTTCTCGCCCTTGCGCTACCCGCATCTGACGTGGCTCAACGACCTGCGCCTGCAGTGGGACAATCTCAACTACGGCTGGCAGCGCTGGGTGTTGGAGTATCAGGGCGAGCGCCAGATCGAATTTCTCGCGCGCTGGTTCCAGGGCCTGCAGCGCTGGGCGCTGCCGGTCGGCGGGTTGTTGTTCATGGTGCTGGCCAGTGTCTGGCTGCTCAAACCGTGGCAGCGTCGGACCGATCCCCAGCTCAAGGAGTTCGTCGCCTTCGAGCGTCTGTTGCGTCGGCGCGGCCTCGTGCGGCATACCGGTGAAGGGGCCATGGCATTCGCCGAGCGCGCAGCTGCTCGTTTGCCCAAGCAGAGCGAAGCCATCCTGGCCTTCGCCTACGCCTTCATGGCACAGCGCTACGCCGGTCGACCGGTTTCCCGCGAGCAATTGCGCGCTGCGTTGACGACCTTGCGCCGACAACTGGCGACCGCGCCTGGCCCAGGGCCCCGCTAGCGGCTAATCGCTACTAAAGCTGAGAGAACTGTAAATTGGCCGATATGAAACCTGCGGTCGGGCGCCGAGCTGGCTACCATCTAGCCCATCGACCCTCACCCTCAAGGCCGGCCCATGAACCTTCGCGACCTGCTAGCAAGCGCACGACGTCCACCCCACAGTGTCACCGTACCTCGCGAATGGAGCCAGGGCCGCGCCTGCTACGGCGGGCTCATGGCTGCTTTGCTGCACGAGGCCATGGCGGCGCACGTTCCCGACCGCCCGGTCCGCTCGATGGCGATTACCTTCGTGGGCCCCGCCGAATTGGACGTGCCCATCGATCTGCAGGTGGAAATACTGCGCGAGGGCAGTGCCGTGACCTCGGTGCTCGCCCGTGCAGTTCAGCACGGTCGCACCATGACCGTGGTCCAGGCCAGTTTCGGCCTGGCGCGGCAATCGGCAATCGACATCAGCGCAATGCCGGTAGCGCCCATGAAACCCTTGGCCGAATCGACGGCGCTGCCGTACCTGCCGGGCGTTACCCCGGAGTACATTCGACACTTGGACATGCGATGGGGCATCGGTGCGCTGCCGTTCAGCAATACACCGGTCGCCGGGATCGGTGGGTGGATGCAGCTACGCGAACACGAAGTCGACGAGCCCATCACCGAAGCACTGCTGCTGGTGCTGGGAGACGCCTGGCCACCCGCACTGCTGCCTTATCTGAGCAAACCAGCGCCTGGCAGCAGCCTGACCTGGACTATCGAATTCATCCAGCCCATGCCCGCCATGGGAAGCCTGGACTGGTGCCGCTACCAGGCTGTGATCGAACATGCCCGGGACGGCTATGGCCACACGTCCGCAGCCATGTGGAACCCGCAAGGCGAGCTGCTGGCGATCAGCCGGCAGACGGTGACGGTGTTTGGCTGAGCGCATGCTGCGGGCGACCCAGCGCGAAGGCGGCAACTAGGCCGATCACGCCGATGGCAGCTTCGGCGATGCTGGAGCAGGCAGCCGCATCGACCAGCATCAGGGCAGACAGGGCCAGCAAAGGCAGGGCGATGGCTCGCGAGACGCGGATGCCGTTGTTCGGGTCGTTGACGATGTTCAGCGCGTTCATATCGTTCATGGCTCAATGCTCCATAGGCATGGTGCAACAGGACCTGGGTTCGGCAAGGCGGGTGGCATGAGCTGTAGAGTCCAGCCAACCGCCGATTGTTCAAGCCAGATCCAGATCCGGATCGGTTGAGAACGATAATAGTCACCGCTCGCATCGGCCGCGAATCAAGCTTTGCTATCAGCGTCATAGAGAGCGGGCGCGCCCGTGCCGATCTCAGGCAACCCAAAAAATGTCCGTGCGCAAGCGGTCGTACTCCACGCCAGATCGGCCAGGCTTTCACCCCGATGCTGGGCCACCTCGCGCAGCACTTCGGTGAGAAAGGCCGGTTCGTTGCGGCCACTCTTGGGCTTGGGCCGCAAGGTGCGCGGCAACAGATAGGGCGCGTCACTCTCCAGCATCAGCCGCGAGGCGGGAATGCTGCCCACCAGCGGGTGCAGGTGAGTGCCGCGACGCTCATCGCAGATCCAGCCGGTGATACCGATGTGCAGGTCCAGGTCCAGGTAACCGAACAGAGCCTTGCGCTCGCCCGTGAAGCAGTGCACCACGGCTGCCGGCAAGTGGCCGCGGTAGTCCTTGAGGATGTCCAGCAGGCGCTGAGGCGCATCGCGTTCGTGGAGAAACACCGGCAGCTGCAGCTCGACAGCCAGCGCCAGGTGCTCCTGCAACACTTTCTCCTGCTGTGGTCGCGGCGAGAAGTCGCGGTTGAAATCCAGACCGCATTCGCCCACTGCCTTGACCTGTGGCTGGCTCAGCAGATCACGCAAACGCGTGGCACTGTCGCCGTTCCACTCGCTGGCGCTGTGCGGGTGGATGCCGGCGGTGGCGAACAAGCGCTCACCGGCTTCGTCCCACTGCTGACACAGCTGCAAGGCCTGTTCGCTGCCCTCGACACTCGTGCCGGTGAGCACCAACTGACAGACGCCAGCGGCGTAGGCCCTCTGCAGAATGGCCTCGTGCTTTTGCGCGAAGCTGTCATGGGTAAGGTTGACGCCAATATCGATGAGTTGCATGGTGCTACCTCAAAGCAGGAGGCGAAAAGCATACCAGAGCTTGGTGATGGGCAAGAAAACCAAGAACTTCAAAAGGTTATGGCGGTCTTTGAGGGCTGCTCGAGACATTTGCCGGGGAACCATGGGCGCAAGATCACTGATTGTCATGCTGTGTCTGGTCCTCGGACTGCCCTCGGCAGCCGCCGCTCGTCCGGCGGGTCCCCCGTTGGCGGCACACCCGGCCAAGGTCCGCGACCTGGCCCAGATCCAGTCGAGCCGCGTGTTGCGCGTGCTGGTCAATCAGAGCCGCAACAGCTCCGGCCAAGTCCGCGGCCAGGCCATCGGCGTCGAATACCATCGCCTGCAGGCCTTCCAGAGCTTCCTCAATGCCCACGCCGGTAAAGGTCAGGCGTTGCAACTCAAGATCATTCCGCGAGCCAAGGAACAACTGCTCGGCGCCCTGCAGCGTGGCGAAGGCGATCTGGTCGCGCCGGGCGAACTGATGGAGTTGCATCCCGCCAGCAAGGTCGCGGCCAGCGATGCCGTGATCGCCAACGTGCCATTCGTGCTGGTCAGCGGCAAAGGCGGGCGGCGCCCGGTGCGGGTCGAGCAACTGGCAGGCAAAACCCTCGCCTTGCCCAATGGCAGCGCTGCGGGCGCCGCCATCGAACGCCTGAATCAGAAGCTGGCCCTGCGCAAACTGGCGCCTATCGACATCGAATGGGTCGACCCCAGCCTGGCCGTTGAAGACGTGCTGGAGATGGTCCAAGCCGGGATCTACCCGCTGACCGTGGTCGAATTGCCCATCGCCGAGCGCTGGGCCAAGGTCATGCCACGGCTGCGGGTGGACCGCCGCGTGGTCCTCAGCGCGCCCGGCTCGGTAAGCTGGTACGTGCGCCGCGACGCACCGCAGCTCGGCGCCAGCGTCGATCGCTTCCTGGCGTCCTACAAGGCGCCAAGCGATCAGGACGCCGCATTCGTCAAGGTTTACCGTGGCCTGTACAAGGTTCACTACCCCTTGGCCCGCAGTGATCGTCAGCGGCTGGAAAAACTGCGTCCGGTCCTCCAGCGCCACGCCCGCGAGCAACACATGGACTGGCTCAACCTCGCCGCGCTGGCCTTCAAGGAGTCCAAGCTCGATCCGGCGGCGCGTGGTGGCGGCGGCGCCACCGGCCTGCTGCAGATCACCCCCTCGGCAGCCCGGCGGGTAGGCGTGGGCAACATCCAGAACGTCGACAACAACGTCCAGGCCGGAGCCAAATACCTGGCGATGATTCGCCGCAAGTTCTTTTCCAGCAACAAGCTCAACGAGCGTGAACGCATGGCCTTCACCCTGGCCGCTTACAACATGGGCCCGGAACGGGTGCAAGCCATGCGCAAGGAAGCCCGCCGCCGCGGCCTCAACCCCGACCAATGGTTCTTCCAGACCGAGCGCATCGCCATGGAACAGATGGGCATGGCCTCGGTGAGCTACGTCAACAGCGTGAACAAGTACTACCTGGCGTTCGCCCGCGAACGCGATTCGCTGGAGCCAGGCGCGCGCAAGCTGGCGTCGGCGCGTTGAATCATGAGCCTTGCTGGCAGAGCAGAGTGTTTGTTGTAGGCTACGCTTTTATGTCTGGCCGGAGGCCGCATTGGCAACGAACATCATTACGCGTGAGGGGCACGAGGCGCTGAGATCAGAGCTCGATCATCTGTGGCGCGTCTATCGGCCAGAGATCACGCAGAAGGTCGCTTGGGCGGCATCTTTGGGGGATCGCAGTGAGAACGCGGACTACCAGTACAACAAGAAGCTGCTGCGCGAGATCGACCGTCGCGTGCGTTATCTGCGCAAGCGCTTGGAAGACGTCAAGGTCGTCGATTATTCGCCCGAACAAGAAGGCAGGGTGTTCTTCGGTGCTTGGGTAGAGATCGAAAACGACGCAGGCGAGACCAAGACCTTTCGTATCGTCGGCTATGACGAAATCTATGGTCGCAACGACTATATTTCCATCGATTCACCCATGGCCCGCGCGCTGCTGAAGAAGCAGGAAGGCGACGAAATCGTCGTACAGATCCCTGATGGCGAGGCGCTGTGGTATATCAATCAGATCCGCTACAAGCCGGCCTGAGGTGTGCACCAGGCGGTTGACACCCTGCCGACCGATTCAATAGGATTACCCCTCATGCGCCGATTTAGACAGCTACTTGCGGGGCGCCTGGAGGTTCTTGCGAGCCTTCGAAATACCGCTAAAGCG
Organism: Pseudomonas sp. UBA6276; assembly: GCF_002438365.1. Taxonomy (NCBI): domain Bacteria; kingdom Pseudomonadati; phylum Pseudomonadota; class Gammaproteobacteria; order Pseudomonadales; family Pseudomonadaceae; genus Pseudomonas; species Pseudomonas sp. UBA6276. The sequence continues at coordinate 24,758 of NZ_DJUS01000005.1, read as the reverse complement.
CTGGTTCGGTGATGCCTCCCACCGCTGTCCAGCTCTCCCACATGAAGCGGTCGAGGCTGAGAACACCATCATGAACTGTCCCCGTCCCATCGTTTGCCTGGCGCCGATCCCGGCGAGTCCTTCCCTGCGCAACCCGCGCATTTTGCTGGTGGGCCAGCACCAACCGAACCTGCTGCGCAGCCTTGATGGCTGGCCTCGCCGTCGTGGCAAGCCCGGTGCTTTCGTGGCTCGCTTCATCGACCAGCACAGCGCCTTGAAAGGTTTGCCCGACAACAGCTTCGAACTGGCCGTGATCCAGGCACCATCGGCGCAGGATGCCCGTGAGGTGATTGCCCATGCCGTGCGCATCGCCCGGCAGGGGCTGATCACCCTTCGCTGATCGGCGGGTAGCACATCAGCCTTCTCTGAGTACCTGCAACGGGCTTGCATTGAGGGCTCGACGGGTGCCGAAGACGCCCGCCCCACCGACCAGCAGTGCGCCGATCAGCGGCAAGCAAAGCAACCATGGGTGCGGGGTCCAGGCCAGGTCGAAGGCATAGCGATACAGCACAAAGCTGATCAGTTCGCTGCCCAACGCCGCCAGCACACCGCTGGCGGCACCCAGCAGACCGAACTCGATGCGCCGTGCCTTGACCAGCAGGCGCCGCTCGGCACCCAGCGCCCGCAGCAGTGCGCCTTGCCGAATGCGCTCGTCCAGCGTCGCCTGCAACCCGGAGAACAACACGGCCATGCCCGCAGCCAGCACGAACAGCAGCACGTATTCCACTGCCAGGGTGACCTGAGCCAGGATGCTGCGCAGCTGTTCCAGCAGTGCCTCGACCCCCAGGATGGTCGCCGCAGGGAAGGCGCGAGATAGCTCAACCACCTGTGAATCATGCCCAGGAGCGATGTAGAAGCTGGTCAGGTAGGTGGTCGGCAGGTCATCGAAGGTACCGGGTTGGAAGATCATGAAGAAGTTGGGCTGGAAGTTGTTCCAGTCCACGGTGCGCAGGCTGGTGACCACAGCATCGCGATTGGAGCCGCCAATGTTGAAGGTCAAGCGGTCGCCCAGCTTGAGCTTGAGGCTTTGCGCAACGCCTTCCTCGACGGACACGCCGGGCAGGTCCTGGTTCTGCGCAGCACTCCACCACTGCCCGGCGGTTATACGGTTGCCGTTGGGCAGATGTTCGGCCCAGGTCAGGCTCAAGTCCCGTTGCACCGCGCGTTCACCGCGCGAATCCTTCTCGACCAGTTCCTGCACCGGCGCATCGTTGATATCCACCAGACGTCCCGGCATCACCGGGTACAGGGGCGCCGCACGGGCGCCGGCGTCCTGCAGGTGACGGGCGAAGGCATCGCGCTCGTCCGGCAGGATGTTCAGGGCGAAATAGTTCGGCGCATCCTTTGGCAACTGGTTCTGCCAGTTGTCCAGCAACTCGCCACGCAGCAGCGCGATCAGCGTCATGGCCAGCAGGATCAGGCCGAAGGCCAGGGCCTGGCCAGCCGCAGCCAGCGGATGCCGAAGCAGTTGCCCAAGCCCCAGACGCCAGGGCAGGGTGGAACGGGCCAGCAGCCGGCGCAGGCTTTTCAGGCCCAGCAGCAACAGGCCGCCAAGGATCAGCGCGGCCAGCAGCCCACCGGCGAGCAAGGCGAAGGTCAGGACCAGGTCCAGGCTCAACCGCCACATGATCAGGCCCAGCGCCAGCAGCGCAGTGCCGTACACCAGCCAGGTGCTGGTCGGCACCGGCAGCAGGTCGCGGCGCAGCACGCGCAGCGGGGGTACCGCACCCAGGGCTGCCAGCGGTGGCAGGGCGAACCCGGCCAAGGCGACCAGCCCGGTACCGATGCCGGCCAACGCGGGCAATACGCCCCCGGCCGGAACCACGGCAGGCAACAAGCCATGGAGCATCTGGAACAGCACCAGTTGCGCCAACCAGCCGATCAGCGCACCGCTCAGGCACGCCAGTACACCGAGCAAGGCCAGTTGCACGCAGAACATCAGCATCACTTCGCGGCGTGACAGGCCCAGGCAGCGCAGCAGGGCACTGGCATCGAAACGTCGCGCGGCGAAGCGGGTGGCCGACATGGCCACCGCCACGCCGGCGAGCAGTACCGCCACCAGGCTGGCCATGTTCAGATAGCGTTCGGCCTTGCCCAGCGCGCCGCCGATCTGCTGGTTGCTGTCCTTGGAATCTCGCAGCCGCTGGTTGGGCTCGAGCGCCGACTCCAGTCGCTGCTGATAGCTGGCCAGTTGCTCGGGCGTGCCACGCCAGAGCTCGCGGTAGGTCACTCGGCTGCCTGGCTGCACCACGTTGGTGGCGGCCAGGTCCTGCAGGTTGATCATCACCCGTGGCGTCAGGCTATAGAAGTTGCCGGCTCGGTCCGGCTCATAGGTCAGCACCCGTGCCAGGCGCAGGGTCTTGCTGCCCACATCCAGGGTGTCGCCAACCTTGAGGTTCAGCGCTGCCAGCAAGCGTGACTCCGCCCAGGCCTCACCGGGCGCCGGGCCTGCGCCGGCTGTTTCCTCTCCATAGGGCTGCGCGGCGCTCTTGAGCTCGCCACGCAACGGGTACGCCTCATCGACCGCCTTCACGCTGGACAACTGGATGCCGTTGTCGGCGGCGATCACGCTGGCGAACTCGACCACGCGCGCATGCTCGAGCCCCGCCTGGGTGCCGGCATCGATCTGCTCCTGACGGGCCGGGCTGCTGCCTTGCAGGATGAGGTCGGCGCCAAGGAACTCGGTCGCGCGCAGTTGCATCGCGCCATTGAGGCGCGCCCCGAAATAGCCGATCGCAGTGCTGGCAGCGACCGCCACCAGCAGGGCAAAGAACAGTACGCGCAGCTCGCCGGAGCGGGCGTCACGCAACAACTGCCGGGCGGCCAGGGCCATCAGGCGGAACATCGGCAAGCCGACCATCAGGGCTCCAGAGGCGCGACGAGGCGCCCGGCATCAAGGCGGATCAAACGCTGGCAGCGATGCGCCAGGCGCTCGTCGTGGGTTACCAGCACCAGGGTCGTGCCGCGCTCCTTGTTCAATTCGAAGAGCAGGTCACTGATGCGCTCGCCGGTATGGCTGTCGAGGTTGCCGGTGGGTTCGTCGGCGAACAGCACGTCAGGTTCGGCAGCGAAGGCGCGGGCGATGGCCACGCGCTGTTGTTCGCCGCCCGAGAGCTGGCGCGGCGAGTGTGTCAGGCGTTGGCCCAGGCCAACCCGTTCGAGGAGGTTGCGCGCATGCTCCCGGGCATCCTTGCGGCCGTCGAGCTCCAGCGGCAGCATCACGTTTTCCAACGCATTGAGGCTGTCCAGCAGTTGGAACGACTGAAACACGAACCCCACGTGTTCGGCGCGCACCCGAGCCCGCTGGTCCTCGTCGAGGGTGCCGAGGTCCTGGCCAGCCAGGGTCACGCTGCCCGCACTGGGCAGGTCGAGGCCGGCCAGCAGGCCGAGCAGGGTGGACTTGCCCGAACCCGAGGCGCCGACGATCGCCAGGCTGTCGCCTTTCGCCAATTGCAGGGAGAGTTCGTGCAGTATGGTCAGTTCACCTTCCGCGCTGGTGACCACTTTGCTAAGGTTCCGCGCTGTAAGAATGCTTGCGCCCATGGAGAGTCCCGATGCGAATGTGGTTGATGAGTGCTGGCCTGGGCCTGATGTTGGCCGCCCAGAGTGCAGTGGCAGGTACCGTCCTGATCGTTGGCGATAGTATCAGCGCGGCTTTCGGCCTGGATACCCGCGCCGGCTGGGTAGCACTGCTCGAAAAACGCCTGGCGCAACAGGGTTTCGACGACAAAGTCGTCAATGCCTCGATCACCGGTGATACCTCGGCCAATGGCTTGGCGCGGCTGCCCGCGCAGCTTGCAGCGCACAAGCCGGACCTGGTTCTGCTGGAGTTGGGCGGCAATGATGGCCTGCGCGGAATGCCTGTCGCGCAATTGCAACAGAATCTTGCATCGATGATCGATCTCTCTCGCAAGGCTGGTGCCCAGGTGCTGCTGTTGGGCATGCAATTGCCGCCCAACTACGGCGCGCGCTACACCAAGGCGTTCGCCCAGGTCTATCAAACACTCGCGGACGAGAAAAAAGTGGCCTTGGTGCCGTTCCTGCTCGAAGGGGTTGGCGGCGTTCCGACATTGATGCAGGCCGACGGCGTCCATCCCACCGCCGGTGCCCAGGGCAAACTGCTGGAAAACGTCTGGCCGACGCTCAAACCGTTGCTTTGACGCTTTTCTGGATGCTGGCTTTCGGCTAATGTGGCGCCCCCTGTTTGGAGCCCCCGATGCCGCGTCCCGCCTGGTCCCTGTTTGCCTACCAACTGATCGAACCCGACGATCAGCTGGACCTGTTCGCCTGCCAGGAAAGCCGGGTGCATCTGGTGGCGCGCCAGCTGGAGCTCGGTGGTTCTGTGGACCGCACCCTGTGCGGCACCTTGCTGCCGGCCCAGCCGCGCTGGCTGGAGGTGCACAAGCAGATCTTCCGTGATCAGCGCCTGTGCAAACTGTGCCGTGCCATTCTGTTCGCCCAGCGCAAAGGCACGCGGCCGGTATGGCCCGAGCTTCAGTCGATCCCCTGATCGGCGCGCCGAGGGTCTTCGGCTACACGCGCCCGGCAACTGCGCGTACAATCGCGGCATTGTCCCGTTCAGTTCGATCAAGGATTTCCTGGATGCCGCCGAGCCTTTCCGTCTTCACTCGCTGCCTGTCGCTGGCCGCCGCGTTCGCTGCGGCACCGGTCATGGCGCTGGAATTCCCGTTGCCGCCTCCGGGTGAAGACATCATTGGCCAGGTGCAGACCATCACCGCCAAGTACGAAGACACCTTCGCCGATATTGCGACCGCCAACGACCTTGGCTACCTGGAAATGGTTGCGGCCAACCCCGGTGTCGATCCCTGGCTGCCGGGTGCCGGCACGCAGATCATCCTGCCTACCCGCTTCATTCTGCCCCCCGGCCCGCGCGAAGGCATCGTCATCAACCTGGCCGAATATCGCCTCTACTATTACCCCAAGGGCGAGAATGTCGTGCGTACCTATCCACTGGGGATAGGCCGGGAAGGGTGGGGGTCGCCCATCGCGCAGACCAAGGTCATCGCCAAGACCGCAAATCCGACCTGGACGCCGCCGGCCTCGATCAAGGCCGAGCACGCTGCGGATGGCGACCCGTTGCCCAACGTCGTCCCGGCCGGTCCGGACAATCCGTTGGGGCCGTTCAAGTTCACCCTCGGCCTGCCGGGCTACCTGATTCACGGCTCGAACAAACAGTTCGGCATCGGCATGCGCACCAGCCATGGCTGTTTCCGCATGTACAACGACAACGTGCTGGAGTTGGCGAGCATGGTGCCGGTGGGCACCAGCGTGCGCATCATGAACGAGTCCTACAAGTTTGGCATGAGCGGTGGCAAGGTGTACCTCGAGGCCCACGCGCAATTGACCGACAAGGGTGACCCGGTGGCCCTGGACAGGCACACCGCCGTGATCAACGCCTTGCTCAACCGCAGGGACTTCGCACCGGACATCAAGATGAACTGGGACGTGGTCCGCGATGTGGTCGCTGCCGAAGACGGCCTGCCGGTCGAGATCGCCGTTCCCGGCGCGCCGATGATCAGCAGCGCACCCGACACGGCGCCGGCGCCATAACCCGGTCTTCATCAGGCATAAAAAAACCGACCCAATGGGTCGGTTTTTTTACAGCCTCGAAAAGCTGTTACTTGCGGCTAGCCTTGTCGAGCATGCGCAGGGCGCGCTCGTTGGCTTCGTCGGCAGTCTGCTGAGCTTTCTGAGCAGCGGTCAGTGCTTCGTCAGCCTTGCGGTAGGCTTCGTCGGCACGGGCTTGCGAACGTGCAGCGGCGTCTTCGGTAGCGGTCAGACGAGCTTCGGTTTCTTTGGATGCGCTGCTGCAACCGGTAGCCAGAACGGCGGCCAGGGCCAGTGCAGAGAATTTCAGAGCGTTGTTCATTGTGTTCCCCTTCGAAGGACATTCTTTTAAGTAGCCATTTCTCATGAATGAGAAACTGGCCGCCGTACATAGTACTCATTACTTGTAGTAAGTAAACGGACGCAACGCAAGAGATGAAAAAAAATCCATACGTGCCCAGGGTGGCGGAACGTAACCCGCAAAGCACGGTCTAGCGCTGGTTGCGCGAGGGTCGAGGGTTATCGCAAGTGCGCGGTTTAGTTGTCGCAGACATGAACTAAGGCGGGATTTACATGTCCGCTTATGCGGGTCAATCGAGACGGTTTAGAAAGCGGCCCTTGATTTAGCACGACGCGGGATAACTAAGCCGAACGTAAGCCGAACGACGATATTTTTCACGTCGAACGCGCAGGCTTCACTCGGCCTTGATGACAAAAACAGCACAAGTCGGCACAACGGTTTCTAAGTCGTACAAAGAGCGGTAAGGTAGAGATCAAAATCCAAGACCCGCGAGGAATTGCCATGAGCGAGGCGCTATCCATCCACCACGACCAGGCCGGTCACCAGTTCGAAACCAACATCGACGGCCACCGTGCGTACCTGACGTACATGGACCTGGGCAAACAGACCCTGGACATCTACCGCACCTTCGTCCCCAACGCCCTGCGCGGGCGCGGGATCGCTGCAGCGTTGACCGAGCAGGCCCTGGACTACGCCGAAAGCCATGGCTATACGGTGATTCCGTCCTGCTCGTATGTCGAACGCTACATGGAGCGCCATCAGCGTCGTGCGGCAAAGCTGTAACGCTGTGCCCCGGGTACCGGGGCGGTGAAGGCTCGACTGACCCGGTACTGACGGTCAGCGGGTACGCTTTGGCAATACATCCTTGAGTTTGGCGTGCATGCTGCGCAGCGTCTTTTCGGTGCTGGTCCAGTCGATGCACGCATCGGTGACCGACACCCCGTATTGCAGGTCGCCCAGGTCCTTGGGTATCGACTGGCTCCCCCAATTCAAATGGCTTTCCACCATCAGGCCGATGATCGACTGGTTGCCTTCCAGAATCTGGTTGGCCACGTTCTCCATCACCAGAGGTTGCAGCGCCGGGTCCTTGTTGGAGTTGGCATGGCTGCAGTCGACCATGATGTTGGCCTTGATGCCGGCCTTCTCCAGCGCTTGCTCGCACACTGCCACGCTGACCGAATCGTAGTTGGGCTTGCCGTTGCCACCACGCAGAACCACGTGGCCGTAGGCGTTGCCCTTGGTGGTGACGATGGAGACGCCACCTTCCTGGTTGATCCCCAGGAAGCGGTGAGGGTTGGACACCGACTGCAGGGCATTGATGGCCACGGTCAGGCCGCCATCGGTACCGTTCTTGAAGCCCACGGCCGAAGACAGGCCCGAAGCCATTTCGCGGTGGGTCTGGGATTCGGTGGTGCGCGCGCCGATGGCCGACCAGCTGATCAGGTCCTGCAGGTACTGCGGCGAGATCGGGTCAAGGGCTTCGGTGGCGGTAGGCAGGCCCATCTCGGCCAGGTCCAGCAGCAATTGCCGACCAATGTGCAGGCCATCCTGGATCTTGAACGAGTCATCCAGGTACGGATCGTTGATCAGGCCTTTCCAGCCGACCGTGGTGCGCGGCTTCTCAAAGTACACGCGCATCACCAGGTACAGGGTGTCCGAGACTTCGGCGGCCAACGCCTTCAGGCGCCGGGCATACTCGTGCGCCGCATCGATGTCGTGGATCGAGCAGGGGCCGATGACCACGAACAGGCGATGATCGCGGCCATCGAGGATATCGCGCACCACTTCACGGCCGGCAGCGACAGTTTTGTGCGCAGCGGCGCTGAGCGGAATTTCCCGCTTCAGCTGGGCAGGCGTGATGAGGGTTTCATTGGAGGCGACGTTAAGGTCGTCGATCGGTAGGTCAGCCATCGTGTTACTCGTCAGGTCACGGGTGCCGGCCGCCAGCGAACCCCGCACGGCGAGGCACAGCATGATTATGAGCGGCGGGGGAGTCGAACCTTAGCGCGTTAGAGCGCATGCAGACAACGGATTTGTGCCATCGCTGTGCCGACGACCGGTGCACTGCGAACGGCGCTGCTACGCTCAAGTGTGCCCTGTCGCCTTGGCCACTTCGGAGGTCGCATGATCCGCTCCATGCTGTACGCCACTGACCTGGGGGTGTACGCCCCATTCGTCATGCAGCACGCCGTCGCCCTGGCGCGCAGCTTCAATGCGCAGCTGTATGTCATCCATGCCGTCGAGCCCATGGGCCTGATCGCCGAATCGGTGCTGCAGAGCTATCTGGACGAGTCCACCCTGGATCGCCTGCACAACCACGGCTTGAGCGCGGTGATGGCGGGGATTGAAACGAAGGTGCTGCAGAGCCTGCGCAGCGATCTGGGCGACGACGAGCCAGACCTCGCCCTGATCCGTGCCGTGCGGGTGCTTCAGGGTGATCCGGCCGAGGTCATTCTCGATCAGGCCCAGCGTCTGAAAGTGGACCTGCTGGTGCTGGGCAGCCACAGTCAGGTGGCCACCGTCGATGTTTCGCTGGGCCGCACGGCTACCCGCGTGTTGCAGCTGTCCCCGGCGCCGGTCTATCTGGTACCCCTCACAGAGCAACGCAGCCGCCTGAAGAGCTAGGCGACAAGCTGGTTATTTTTCCTACAAATTTAATGAAAAGTTCTAGATTTATTGCCTGGACCTTTAATATAGTTATAACCCTTCGCCGACGACTGGCGGTTTTCCTGTGTGAGGGATTCATATGAAGCTTCAGCAACTGCGCTACATCTGGGAGGTAGCGCACCATGACCTCAACGTCTCCGCCACGGCGCAAAGCCTGTATACCTCGCAGCCAGGTATCAGCAAGCAGATCCGCCTGCTGGAAGACGAACTGGGTGTTGAAGTCTTCGCACGCAGCGGCAAGCATTTGACCCGCGTCACGCCGGCAGGTGAGCGCATCATCACCACCGCCGGTGAAATCCTGCGCAAGGTGGAAAGTATCAAGCAGATCGCCCAGGAATTCTCCAACGAGAAGAAGGGCACGCTGTCCATCGCCACCACCCACACCCAGGCGCGCTATGCCCTGCCAACGGTGATCAGCAGCTTCATCAAGCAGTACCCGGACGTTGCCTTGCACATGCACCAGGGCTCACCGATGCAGATCGCCGAAATGGCTGCCGACGGCACCGTCGACTTCGCCATCGCCACCGAAGGCCTGGATTCGTTCGGTGACCTGATCATGATGCCGTGCTACCGCTGGAACCGCTGCATCGCGGTGCCCCAGGGGCATCCCCTGACCAAGGTTCCGAAGTTGACCCTGGAAGCGCTCGCCGAATACCCGATCGTCACCTACGTATTCGGTTTCACCGGCCGTTCCAAGCTGGATGAAGCGTTCTCGCGCCGCGGCCTGGCGCCGAAAGTGGTGTTCACCGCGGCCGATGCCGACGTGATCAAAACCTACGTGCGTCTGGGGCTGGGCGTGGGCATCGTGGCCAAGATGGCCGTCGATCCCAAACTCGACAATGACTTGGTAGTGCTCGACGCCGACCATCTGTTCGAATCCAGCGTGACCCGGATCGGCTTCCGCCGTGGCACTTTCCTGCGCGGCTTCATGTGCGACTTCATCGAGAAATTCGCGCCGCACCTCACCCGCGAGGTCATGGCCAAGGCCATCCAGTGCCACAACAAGCAGGAGCTCGAAGCCCTGTTCGAAGGCGTCGAGCTGCCCGAGCATTGATCACGCTGCGGGCCTGCACCTGACAGGCCCGTACCTGTGAGGTTCAGGCCTTGCTGATCAGATTCCCTGCGTGCAGCCCACATTCCTTCTGCGTGGCTTCTTCCCACCACCAGCGCCCTTCGCGCTCGTGCTGGTTGGGCAGGACCGGCCGCGTGCACGGCTCGCAGCCAATGCTGATGAAGCCACGCTCGTGCAGGCTGTTGTAGGGCAGTTCAAGCATGCGGATGTAACCCCACACTTCTTCACTGCTCATCTGCGCCAGGGGGTTGAACTTGTACAGCGTGCGCTCGGGCGTCGAGAACGCGCCGTCCACTTCAACTGCCGCGACCTGGCTGCGTGTGCCGGGACTCTGGTCGCGCCGCTGGCCGGTGGCCCAGGCGCTGACGGTCGAGAGCTTGCGCCGCAGCGGTTCGATCTTGCGGATGCCGCAGCACTCGCCGTGGCCGTCGCGATAGAAGCTGAACAGGCCCTTTTCCTTGACGAAAGGGTCCAGCAACGCATTGTCCGGTGAGACCAGTTCGATGGTGATCTTGTAGTGCTCGCGCACCTGTTCGATGAACCGGTAGGTTTCCGGGTGCAGGCGACCGGTGTCCAGGCTGAACACCTTGACGTTCTTGTTCAGTTTCCAGGCCATGTCCACCAGCACCACGTCTTCGGCGCCGCTGAAGGAAATCCAGAGGTCGTCGCCGAAGTGGGCGAAGGCGAGCTTGAGAATGTCCTGGGGGGACTTGTTGGCGTAGGTCGTCGCCATTTCGGCGACATCGAAGGGCTGGCTCATCAGGCGGCTTCCTGGTCAAAGTGGCGCTGGGCGCTCTATATGGCGCCATGGTAACAAAAAACACCCAGCGGCATGGCCGGGATCAGAGCCCGGCCAGGGTGTCCAGCAAGACCTTGACCTTGAAGATCGATTCCTCGTATTCGGCTTGCCACTGGGAGTCGGCCACGATCGCGCCGCCGCCCCAGCAGCACACCTGGTCGTCCTTGATCAGCAGCGTACGGATGGCGATCGAGCTGTCCATTTCGCCGCGCACATCCAGGTACAGCAACGAGCCGCAGTAAATCGCACGCTGGGTCGGTTCCACCTCGTCGATGATCTGCATGGCGCGGATCTTCGGTGCGCCGGTGATCGAACCACCGGGAAAGCTGCCTGCGATCAGGTCCAGGCAGTCCTTGTCCGCTGCCAGCTCACCGGTGACGGCGCTGACCAGATGATGCACGTTCGGGTAGCTTTCCAGGGCGAACAGCTGCGGCACCCGTACCGAGCCGATCCGGCAGGTGCGGCCCAGGTCGTTGCGCAGCAGGTCGACGATCATCAGGTTTTCCGAGCGGTCCTTGGCACTGGCCAGCAGTTCGCGGCCATTGCGTGCATCCTCTTGAGGGTCGAGGCTGCGCGGGCGGGTGCCCTTGATCGGCCGGGTTTCCACCTGGCCGGCCGTGACCTTGATGAAGCGCTCCGGGGAGAAGCTCAACAGGGCCGCGCCGGTGCTCAGTTGCAGATAGCCGGAAAACGGCGTGGAGCAGGCGGCGCGTACTGCCTGATAGGCGGTCCAGGGATCCCCGGCGCATGCCGCACGAAAGCGCTGGGTAAGGTTGACCTGATAGCAATCGCCCGCCTGGATGTAGGCCTGCACCGTCTCGAATGCCCGTCGATACTGCTCTGGGGTCTGGTCCGGCGTCATCGGCGACTGCAAGCGGAAGGGCTGCGCCTGATCCCGGGCCGGTTGGCCGAACAGCTCGATCAGGCGTTGCCGTTCGCAGGCCTGCAGCGCGGGATGGAACATCAGGTGGCTGGTCTGCCGCTGATGGTCGCTGATCAGTGCCCAGCCATACAGGCCGAGGCTGGCGTGCGGCAGGTCGAGATCGTCGTGGTTGGGGTGTGGCAGGTTCTCCAGCCGGCGGCCGAAATCGTAGCTCAGGTAGCCGATCAGGCCGCCGGCGAACGGTAGTTCGCAGCCATCGGGCAATTGCGCCTGACCCAGTCCGGCCAATGCCTGGCGCGCACGGTGCAGATACTGCTGGCCGGATTCATCGGCTTGAACGCTGAGCGTCTGCAGAGGCCAGGCGCTGATCAGGTCGAAGCGGCCGCGTTGGGCAATCGGCTGCGCACTGTCGAGTAGTACCGCGCCGGGGGCGTGGCGGACCACGGCGAAATAGGGCGCCGGATCGGCCAGGTAGGGCAGGGCGTGGAGCAAGCAGGTCGGCATGATAGATCGGTGGCCAGTGGCGGGGCTGGGATTGTAATGCACCCGGCCGCTCGTGTGCGGGCGGTGTGGCGTCCGGTCTCAGCTCGTCACGGCAGGCACGTGACCGAACAGCGCCTGGACGAACCGCGTGCGTTCTTCCACGGTTTCGACGAGGCCTTCGGCGGCCAGTTCTTCCAGGTGTTTTTCCACGGCCTGGGTGCGCAGGGTCAGGCCGCAATCGTTGGCGATCTGGATGTTCAGCCCGGGGCGGGCGTTGAGCTCCAGGATCAGCGGGCCTTTTTCCTGGTCCAGGACCATGTCGACGCCGATGTAGCCCAGCCCGCAGAGCTCGTAGCAGCCCGCCGCCAGACGCATGAAACCGTCCCAGTTGGGCAGTTGCACACCGTCCACCGCGTTGGTGGTGTCGGGGTGCTTGCTGATGATGTTGTTGAGCCAGGTACCGCGCAGGGTCACCCCGGTGGCCAGGTCGACGCCCACGCCAATGGCACCTTGGTGCAGGTTGGCCTTGCCGCCCGATTGCCGGGTCGGCAGGCGCAGCATGGCCATGACCGGGTAGCCCATGAGCACGATGATGCGGATGTCCGGCACGCCTTCGTAGCTGATGCTCTTGAAGATCTGGTCGGGAATCACCCGGTACTCGATCAGCGCGCGATCGCGGTGCCCACCCAGTGAATACAGGCCGGTGAGAATGCTGGAGATCTGGTGCTCGATGTCGGCGCGGCTGATGATCTTGCCCGACACGGTGCGAAAGCGCTCCTCGAAGCGGTCGGCGACCACCAGGATGCCGTCCCCGCCGGCCCCCTGGGCAGGCTTGACCACGAAGTCACTGCGCCCACCGATGATCTCGTCCAGACGGTCGATCTGTTTTTCCGTGGAAATCACACCGAACATCTCGGGCACGTGAATGCCTGCGGCGATGGCGCGCTCCTTGGTGATGATCTTGTCATCGACGATGGGGTAGAGGCTGCGCCGGTTGTACTTGAGCACATAGTCGGCGTTGCGCCGGTTGATGCCCATGATGCCGCGGGCCTCCAGCGCCTTCCAGGTCTTCCACAAACCGAACATCAGGAATCGGCCTGCTTGAGGAATGCCTTGAAACGGACCAGTTCGGTCAGGCGGTAGCCCCGGTAGCGGCCCATGGCGAGCATGAAACCGACCAGGATCAACAGGATCGCCGGGAAGGTGAACACGAAGTACACCAGTTCCGGAACGCTCATCAGGATGTGCGCCAGGGACGCGGCGAACAGCGTGCCCACGGCGACCTTCAGGGCGTGCCCGCTGCCGCGTTCTTCCCAGGTGATCGACAGGCGCTCGATGGTCATGGTCAGGATCACCATCGGGAACAGCGCCACCGACAGCCCGCGTTCCAGGCCCAACTTGTGGCTGAACAGGCTGATGGCGGCAATCAGCACCACGACGAAGGTGAGCACCACGGACAGCCTGGGCAGCATCTGCAACTTCAGGTGTTCCAGGTACGAGCGCAGTGACAGCCCCAGGGCGGTGATCACGGTGAACAGGATGATGCCGAAGCCCAGCTGGGTTTCGCGGAACGCCAGGGCGATCAGCACCGGGGTGAAGGTGCCCAGGGTCTGGATGCCGATCAGGTTGCGCAGGATCAGGATGACCAGCACGCCGATCGGGATCATCACCATGATCATGAAGGTCTGCTGGGTCTGCAGCGGCAGGCCGTAGAGGCTGTATTCGAGAAAGTCGGCGTCGGTGTTTTCGTCGGTCAGCTTGGCCAGGCGAATGGCGTTCATTTCGCTGTTGTTCATGGTGAAGGTCACGGTCGCCTTGCGTCCGCCCTCCACGCTGACCAGGTTCTCGTCGCCCGTCCACCACAGCAGGCGATCCTCGGGCAGGCCCTGTTCGCCGGTATCAGGGTTGAAGTACAGCCAGTCGCTGCCGTTGAAGCTGCGCAGCCACAGTTCCGGCGTCTGCGCCTGATCGGCCAGCAGGCGCACGGTGTGGACCTTCTCCATCGGCACGTGGGCGATGGACAGCAGCAGGTCGACGATCCGCGCCTTGTGCAGGGTCGAGGTGTCGCCGGCGAGCAGCAGCTTGACGTTGTCGTCGGCCAGGTTGTTGACTCGCTTGATGGTTTCGCCGACGAAGGTTTCGACGTCCGCCGAATGCTGGCGGATGGGTGCAAGCAATGCCTCGGCGGCGATCTTCTCCGGGCCTTCCACGGCCAGGCTGTCGCGGAAGATGGGCCCCTTGACCTTGGGCTTTTCACCGCTGTAGCGCTTGGTCAGCACGAGGCGGTAATACAGTGTCTGGTTGCCCGAGGCGCGGCGGGCCGACCAGGTCACCTTGCGGTTGCCGTCCAGGCGATTGACGCTGACCCCGTAGTTGTTGGAGATGAAGCTCTCGTTGAGGCTCACGTAGTCCCGGCTCAGTGGCGGCACGAACATCTGCACCTTCACCGGGTCCTTGGCGCTGGCGACGAACTCGACCTTGGCATCGATGTTCCACAGGTCGTCGGTTTCGTCTTCGGTCACCGGAATGCCGAGGACCAGAATCTGATAGGCCGTGATGGCGATGCCCAGAGCCACCAGCGCGGTGATCAGGATCTTCAGGTGCAGGGTTAGCGCGCGCATTGAAATTACTCTGCGATTTTGGCGACAGTGGCGCAGGCGGGTTTGCCGGCAGCGTGTTTGCGGCTGGGGTCGACCAGCGCATCGAAGCGGGTCAGCGCATCGGAGCCGATCAGCAGCGGGTAGTCGAATGCGGTGCGGTCGGTCAGGTTGACCTCGATGCGTCGCTGGGTGTGGCCCATGCACACGTCGAGTTCGATCACCGGTCGCTGGGTGTGAGTCTTGCGTTCCTGGGCGCTGCATTCGCAGTCATCGGCACGGCGCTTGATGGAGCTCATGCGCACCAGCGGCCGTTCGATGGGGTGGGAATGGGCGTTGTCGATGGCCAGATAGAAACGCACCCAGGATTGCCCGTTGCGCTTGAAGCGCTTGATGTCACGGGCGCTGAGCGAGGCGGTTAGCGCGCCGGTGTCGAGCTTGGCCGCGACCCGCAGGTCGATGTCGGTCAGCTGTGCGTATTCGTTCAAGCCGTAGGTGGTCTTTTCGGCGGCCAGGCTCAGGCCCGGAATGAAGAGGAGGCTGAGCAGGCGGGAGAGGGGCTTGAGAGTCATGAATTGAAATTATGAATACCGAATCGGACACCGCGAAAACGTTCCGCGGGTAACAGGAAGGGAGCGCTGCATTCTAGCACGGTGCTTTCATGCCGCCAGCGCATGCACCGCCAGGCGAGGCCTTGGAGTCTGGATCGATCCGAAAGTTCGCCCAGCGCCTGCCCGGTTTGCCTGGCGATAGCTACTTGAAGCGCCGCTCAACGCCTTTTTCGACGAGGATCTTCGCGGAGATTTCCTCCACCGAAAAATGCGTGGAATTGATGTTGGGAATGTTCTCCCGGCGGAACAGGCCTTCCACCTCGCGCACCTCGAATTCGCACTGGGCAAAGCTGGCGTAGCGACTGTTCGGCTTGCGCTCGTGACGGATCGCGGTCAACCGGTCGGGGTCGATGGTCAGGCCGAACAGCTTGTGCTGGTGAGCCTTGAGCGCGGGCGGCAACTGCAGGCGCTCCATGTCATCCTCGGTCAATGGATAGTTGGCGGCGCGGATGCCGAACTGCATGGCCATGTACAGGCAGGTCGGGGTTTTGCCACAGCGCGAAACGCCCACCAGGATCAGGTCGGCCTTGTCGTAGTAGTGGGTCCTGGCACCGTCGTCGTTGTCCAGGGCGAAGTTGACCGCCTCGATGCGCTCCATGTAGTTGGCGTTGTGGGCGATGGAGTGAGACTTGCCGACCGAATACGAGGAGTGGGCGCTGAGCTCCATTTCCAGCGGCGCCAGGAAGGTCGAGAAAATATCGATCATGAAGCCGTTGGAGGTGGCCAGGATCTCGCGGATGTCCTGATTGACGATGGTGTCGAAGATGATCGGTCGCACGCCGTCCTTGTCAGCGCAGTTATTGATTTGCTGTACCATGGCCCGAGCCTTGTCCACGCTGTCGATATAGGGCCGGGTGAACTTGCTGAAAGTAATGTTTTCGAACTGCGCCAGTAGACTTTGCCCCAGCGTTTCGGCGGTAATGCCGGTACCGTCGGAGATGAAGAATGCAGATCGTTTCATTGTGCGCCCCGGCCCTTAAGCAACTGACGATTCTTGGATATGATAGGCCCGATTGATGGCCAGCATTGCCAGGCATTCTCGTTCATTTCCAGGGCTGCGGCCACAGCCCCCGTGTGCGTTCATTCGCGCCCGGCACCCGAGCTTTTCCAACCCAGTCAGTGGAGAGATCACCTTGGTAGAGTACGTAGTTTCCCTCGATAAGCTTGGTAATAATGATGTGGAACACGTGGGGGGCAAGAACGCGTCCCTAGGCGAGATGATCAGCAACCTGGCCGGTGCCGGCGTGTCGGTCCCCGGCGGCTTTGCCACCACTGCCCAGGCCTATCGCGACTTCCTCGAGCTCAGCGGCCTGAACGAGCAGATCCACGCCGCCCTCGATGCGCTGGACGTGGACGACGTCAACGCCCTGGCCCGCACCGGCGCGCAGATTCGCCAGTGGGTCATGGAAGCCGAGTTCCCCGAGCGCCTCAACGAAGAGATCCGCATCGCCTTCGCTGAACTTTCCAAGGGCAATCCGGACATCGCCGTGGCCGTGCGCTCCTCGGCCACCGCCGAAGACCTGCCCGATGCCTCCTTTGCCGGCCAGCAGGAAACCTTCCTCAACATCCGCGGCGTCGACAACGTCATTCGCGCCGCGAAGGAAGTGTTCGCTTCGCTGTTCAACGACCGTGCCATTGCCTACCGCGTGCACCAGGGCTTCGACCACAAGCTGGTCGCCCTGTCTGCCGGTGTGCAGCGCATGGTCCGCTCGGAAACCGGTACCGCGGGGGTGATGTTCACGCTGGACACCGAGTCCGGGTTTCGCGATGTGGTGTTCATCACCGGCGCCTATGGCCTGGGTGAAACCGTGGTGCAGGGCGCGGTCAACCCCGACGAATTCTATGTGCACAAGAACACCCTGGAAGCCGGTCGCCCGGCCATCCTGCGGCGCAACCTGGGCAGCAAGGCGATCAAGATGGTCTACGGCGACGAAGCCTGTGCCGGTCGCTCGGTCAAGGTGGTGGACGTCGACAAGGCCGAACGTGCGCGCTTCTGCCTGACCGATGCGCAGGTCAGCGAGCTGGCCAAGCAGGCGATGATCATCGAGAAACACTACGGCCGGCCGATGGACATCGAGTGGGCCCAGGACGGTGACGACGGCCAGCTGTACATCGTTCAGGCACGGCCCGAGACGGTCAAGAGCCGCTCCAGCGCCAACGTCATGGAACGCTACCTGCTCAAGGAAAAGGGCACCGTGCTGGTCGAAGGCCGGGCCATCGGTCAACGCATCGGCGCCGGCAAGGTGCGCATCATTCACGACGTCTCCGAGATGGACAAGGTCCAGGCCGGCGACGTGCTGGTTTCCGACATGACCGACCCGGACTGGGAGCCGGTGATGAAGCGTGCGAGCGCCATCGTCACCAACCGCGGCGGCCGCACCTGCCACGCGGCGATCATCGCCCGTGAACTGGGCATTCCCGCCGTGGTGGGCTGCGGCAACGCCACCCAGTTGCTCAAGGACGGCCAGGGCGTCACGGTATCCTGTGCCGAAGGCGACACGGGTTACATCTTCGAGGGCGAGCTGGGTTTCGACATCAAGCAGAATTCGGTCGATGCCATGCCCGAGCTGCCGTTCAAGATCATGATGAACGTCGGCAACCCGGATCGCGCGTTCGATTTCGCCCAGTTGCCCAACGCCGGTGTCGGCCTGGCGCGCCTGGAGTTCATCATCAACCGCATGATCGGCGTGCACCCCAAGGCGCTGCTGAACTACGACACCCTGACCCCGGAAATCAAGGACAGCGTCGACAAGCGCGTGGCCGGCTACAGCGACCCGGTGAATTTCTACGTCGACAAGCTGGTCGAGGGCATCAGCACCTTGGCAGCGGCGTTCTGGCCGAAAAAGGTCATCGTCCGGCTGTCCGACTTCAAGTCCAACGAATACGCCAACCTCATCGGCGGCAAGCTCTACGAACCCGAAGAAGAAAACCCGATGCTGGGCTTCCGCGGGGCGTCGCGCTACATCAGTGAGTCGTTCCGCGACTGCTTCGAGCTCGAATGCCGGGCAATGAAGCGGGTGCGCAACGAAATGGGCCTGACCAACGTCGAGATCATGGTGCCGTTCGTGCGCACGCTGGGCGAAGCGTCGCAGGTGATCGACCTGCTCGCCGAGAACGGCCTGGCCCGTGGCGACAACGGCCTGCGCATCATCATGATGTGTGAGCTGCCTTCCAACGCGATCCTGGCCGACGAATTTCTCGAGTTCTTCGACGGCTTCTCGATCGGTTCCAACGATCTGACCCAGCTGACCCTGGGCCTGGACCGCGACTCGGGGATCATCGCCCACCTGTTCGACGAGCGTAACCCGGCGGTCAAGAAGCTTCTGGCCAACGCCATCCAGGCGTGCAACAAGGCCGGCAAGTACATCGGCATCTGCGGCCAGGGGCCATCCGATCACCCCGACCTGGCCAAGTGGCTGATGGAGCAGGGCATCGAAAGCGTTTCACTGAACCCGGACTCGGTCCTGGAAACCTGGTTCTTCCTGGCTGAAAAGGAAGGCGTCGCCTAAGCACCGCAACACCCAGACCGGTGTGTCCTCCCACACACCCGGTCCCCCGCAGCAGCGGCGCAAGCCGCGTAGCTTTTGATCTTGCTTTTCAAAGGCAAATCAAACAGCTACGCGGCGTGCGCCGCTGCTACGGTTTCATTCATTCAGATGCAAGTGCCCTATGCAAAGCAGCAGTACCCTCTTTCCCGTCGCGCTGCTCAGTGCCGAGCGTCGCGGCGACCTCAGCGAAGACATCTACCGCATCAAGGCCGCCAACAGCCCCGACCCCAGCGTCGAACTGGCGTTGACGCGCCTGGGCCTGGCCGATCAGCCCGGCGCCCGCGGAGTGCCGGTGATCCTCCTGCATGGCAGCTTTTCCAACCGGCGCTTCTGGTACTCGCCCAAGGGCATCGGCCTGGGGCCCTGGCTGGCGCGTCGTGGCTTCGATGTGTGGATCGCCGAAATGCGCGGGCACGGCCTGTCGCCGCGCAATCAGCACTACGCCAGCAACACCGTGGCCGACTATGCCCAGTACGATCTGCCGGTGATCGGTGCGTTCGTCGCCGAGGTCAGCGCCCAGACACCCCACTGGGTGGGGCATTCGCTCGGCGGTATCACCTTGGCAGCGGCCCTGGGAGGCGGCTATCTGCAAGGCGACCTGGCCGCCTCCGCAGCGCTGTTCGGCGCGCAGGTCAGTCGTCGCCACTGGCCACTGCGGATTCCACCCCTGAACTGGGCCGGTCGCTTGTTGCTCAAGCGCTATCCGCACATTTCCGGCGCTCGGCTCAAGCGCGGTCCGGAAGACGAGCCCGTGGGCGTCGGCCTGGAATGGCTGCGCTGGAAAGGCCTGTTCGGCCGTTTCGGCGACAGCCAGCGTGATTGGTGGGAAGGGTTGCACGAGGTGAAGCTACCGATCCTGGCTGTGGCCGCCGCAGGCGACCTGCAGGACCCGAGCTGGGCCTGCCGGGACCTCTTCGAGCAATTTGCGGGCAGCCATAATCAGTTCGTCAACCTGGGCCGCGGCGAGGGCTTCGGCGATGATTTCGATCACGTGCGCATGTTGGTCAGCCCCCAGGCCCAGGCCGAGGTCTGGCCGCTGGTCGGTACCTGGCTGAGCGACCCCTACCGGCCATTGCTGCCAGGTGCGACACCGTTGGCGGCGACCTGAGCATGGTCTAGGCTGTGATGGCCGCGCCGCGTCCGGCGCAGCTTTCCGGCTCTTGCAGCCGCCACTCGCCCGAGGAGCAACGCCATGCACTATCTGACCCCCGACCTGTGCGACGCCTACCCCGACGTCGAAGTGCTCGAACCGATGTTCAGCAATTTCGGCGGCCGCGACTCCTTCGGCGGCCAGATCGTCACCATCAAGACCTTCGAGGACAACTCGCGGGTGCGCGAGCAGGTCGCGCTGGATGGCACCGGCAAGGTGCTGGTGGTCGACGGCGGTGGCTCGCTGCGCAAGGCGTTGCTGGGCGACATGCTTGCGCAGAAAGCTGCCGAGAACGGCTGGGAAGGGCTGGTCATCTACGGGTGCGTGCGCGACGTCGACATGCTGGCGCAAACCGATGTCGGTGTTCAGGCCCTGGCCAGTCATCCGATGCCCACCGTCAAGCGCGGCCTGGGCGATCTCGACGTGAAGATCAGCTTCGCTGGCGTAACTTTCATTCCCGGCCACTATCTGTATGCCGACAACAACGGCATCATCGTCTCGCCGATGGCACTGACCATGCCTGAATGAGAATTTTCCATCAGTAACGGGGACACGATGTTCGAGGAAGAAAACGCGCAGTGGGGGCTGGTGCATGCTCTGGTGCTGGACGGCAAAGGCGGCGCGCGCTCGATTGCCCGAACCGAAATCGATGAATTGCAGCTGCAGCCTCACCAGAGCCTGTGGCTGCACTGGGATCGCAGTCATCCCCAGACCCGCAACTGGCTGCGCCGCAGCAGCGGCCTGAGCGAATTCGCCTGCGACCTGCT
Organism: Pseudomonas sp. UBA6276; assembly: GCF_002438365.1. Lineage (NCBI taxonomy): Bacteria > Pseudomonadati > Pseudomonadota > Gammaproteobacteria > Pseudomonadales > Pseudomonadaceae > Pseudomonas > Pseudomonas sp. UBA6276. The sequence continues at coordinate 4,273 of NZ_DJUS01000005.1, read as the reverse complement.
GCTCGAAGAGAACACCCGTCCACGCCTGGTGCCGCTGCCCGACGACGAACTGCTGCTGTTTCTGCGCGGGGTCAACCTCAACCCTGGTGCCGAACCCGAGGACATGGTTTCGGTGCGCATCTTCGCCCAGGCCCAGCGGATCATTTCCTTGCGCCTGCGGCCACTGCGTGCAACCGACGACCTGCTCGAACAATTCGCCGCCTGCAAAGGCCCCAAGACTGCTTCTGAACTGATTCTCTACCTGGCCCAGCACCTGACGGAAAAGGTTCAGGCATTGGTCGAGGGCCTCTCCGAAACCGTCGATCTGGAAGAAGACAAGCTCGATGCCGACGAGCGGTACACGCCCGAGCACGGCAGCATTCTGCAACTGCGACGTCGTGCCGCAGGACTGCGGCGATTCCTGGCGCCGCAACGTGATATCTATGGCCAGCTGGCGCGCAACAAGGTGCCGTGGTTCGTCGACGATGACGCCGATTACTGGAACGAGCTGAACAACAGCCTGACCCGCTACCTGGAAGAGCTCGAACTGGCGCGCGAGCGTGTCGGGCTGGTGCTCGAAGCCGAAGACCGGCGCCAGAGCGAGCGGATGAATCGCACCATGTATCGCTTCGGGGTGATCACCGGGATCTTCCTGCCGATGAGTTTTCTCACCGGTCTGCTGGGCATCAACGTCGGCGGAATACCGGGTTCGGACAACCCCTATGGCTTCACCATGGCCTGCGGATTGATGGTCGTGGTGGCGCTGGGGCAGTGGTTGTTGTTTCGCCGCTTGCGCTGGGTCTGATCAAGAATTTAACCTCTGCGCGGGACGATCGTTGTGACTCACCGTGCAACGGTCTCGTCTTTGAATGAAATTCGCGAGGTGTGCATGCCTGATCCGTTCGAAGAATCCCTGCGAGACATGCTCAACGCCCAGGCGCCGGGGCGCGACGATCGCGCCGCGCTGGGGCGGGTGCTCAAGACTGCCAATCGGCAAGTCGGCGCAGGTGACCTCTTCAGCCTCATGGGGCGTTGGGGGCAGGCGTTCATGATCGCGGTGAACAGTGGTTCGGCGAATATCGCGCCGGTGTCGCGTCGTAAAAACTCCGCCGCTGCTGCGGATAAGGCTGATTGATCAATGGAACTGGATCCCTGGACCCAAAGCCTGTTTGCGGCGATGACCGCTTTGTGGACCAAGGTCGCCAACTTCATCCCCAACCTCTTCGGTGCGTTGGTCGTGGTGATCCTGGGTTTCCTGGTGGCAAAGCTGCTCGATACCTTGTTGTCCAAGCTGCTGGCCAAGTTCGGCCTCGATCGCTTGATGGCCGGTACGGGCCTGACCAAGTTGCTGGGCCGTGGCGGCCTCAAGGTGCCGATCTCGACCCTGATCGGCAAGATCGTCTACTGGTTCGTGCTGTTGATCTTCCTGGTGTCGGCCGCAGAGTCGCTGGGGCTGCAGCGTGTGTCGGCGACGTTGGACATGCTGGCGCTGTACCTGCCCAAGGTGTTCGGTGCCGCCCTGGTGCTGCTGGTAGGCGTGCTGCTGGCGCAACTGGTCAACGGCGTGGTGCGCGGCGCGGCCGAAGGGGTCGGGCTCGACTATGCTGCAGGTCTGGGTCGGGTGGCTCAGTGGCTGGTGATCATCATCAGCATTTCGGTGGCCATCAGTCAGCTGGAGGTCAAGACCGACCTGCTGAACCATGTGATCGTCATCGCGTTGATTACCGTTGGTCTGGCCGCAGCGCTGGCGATGGGGCTGGGCAGCCGTGAAATCGCCAGTCAGATACTGGCCGGAATCTATGTGCGGGAAATGTTTCAGGTAGGCCAGCAGGTGCAGGTTGGCGAGGTCGAGGGGCAGATCGAGGCGATCGGCACCGTCAAGACGACGGTCCTGACCGACGACGGCGAACTGGTCTCGATGTCCAACCGCGAGTTGCTGGAGCAGCGGGTGAGTAGCCGATAGGTCAACGTTTTGCTAATGTATGCCGCCGCAAAAAGGCTGAGCGATCATGCCGTGGCGGACACTGACCTGACCTTCGGGGACCTGACCTTCGGGCCGACCTGTTTTGAATAAAGTACATACGCTGCCCGTGCGCTACGACCCCCGCGAGCTCTCTGACGAGGAGTTGGTGGCGCGTTCGCACGAGGAGCTGTTCCATGTTACACGGGCGTATGAAGAGTTGATGCGTCGCTACCAGCGAACCCTTTTCAACGTCTGTGCAAGATATTTAGGGAACGATCGTGACGCTGACGATGTCTGTCAGGAAGTGATGCTGAAGGTGCTGTACGGGCTAAAGAATTTCGAGGGAAAGTCGAAATTCAAGACGTGGCTTTACAGCATCACCTATAACGAATGCATCACGCAGTACAGAAAGGAAAGGCGAAAGCGCCGCTTGATGGATGCCCTGAGTCTCGATCCGCTCGAGGAGGCATCCGAAGAGAAGGCGCCCAAGCCGGAGGAGCGCGGTGGTCTCGACCGTTGGCTGGTGTACGTGAACCCGATCGATCGGGAGATTCTGGTGCTGCGATTCGTCGCCGAGCTGGAGTTCCAGGAGATCGCCGACATCATGCACATGGGCTTGAGCGCCACCAAAATGCGGTACAAGCGGGCTTTAGATAAGCTCCGCGATAAATTTGCAGACCTGTCCGAAACTTAGTTCGGCGCAAAGGTCTCTAACGTATCGGCAAGGTCTGCTAGACTTGTCGTCGAGCTGCCCCTGGATTAGGGGCGCTTAACAATCACCAGATGGGGATTTAACGGATGAAACTGAAAAACACCTTGGGCCTTGCCATTGGTTCTCTTGTTGCCGTGACTTCGTTCGGCGTATTGGCACAAGGCCAAGGCGCAGTCGAGGTGGAAGGCTTCGCCAAGAAGTACATGACTGACAGCGCCCGTGACTACAAGAACGACGGCAACCTGTTCGGTGGCTCGATTGGCTACTTCCTGACCGACGACGTTGAACTGGCTCTGTCCTACGACGAAGTCCACAACATCCGTAGCGATGCTGGCAAAAACATCAAGGGCGCTGATGCCGCTCTGGACGCTTTCTACCACTTCGGTACTCCAGGCGCCGGTCTGCGTCCGTACGTCTCCGCTGGTTTCGCACACCAGAGCATTGGCCAGGACAGCGGTGGTCGTGACCACTCCACCCTCGCCAAGCTGGGTGGCGGCGCCAAGTACTACTTCACCGAGAACTTCTACGCCCGTGCCGGCGTTGAAGCTCTGTACAACATCGACAAGGGCGACACCGAGTGGGCTCCTGCCGTCGGCGTTGGTGTGAACTTCGGTGGCGGCTCCAAGCCTGCTCCAGTCGCTGCTCCAGCTCCAGTAGCTGAAGTTTGCGCTGACTCCGACAACGACGGCGTCTGCGACAACGTCGACAAGTGCCCTGACACCCCTGCCAACGTTACCGTTGACGCTGATGGCTGCCCAGCCGTTGCCGAAACCGTTCGCGTTGAGCTGGACGTCAAGTTCGACTTCGACAAGTCGGTCGTGAAGACCAACAGCTACGGCGACATCAAGAACCTGGCTGACTTCATGAAGCAGTACCCACAGACCACCACCACTGTTGAAGGTCACACTGACTCCGTCGGTCCTGACGCTTACAACCAGAAGCTGTCCGAGCGTCGCGCCGCTGCTGTCAAGCAAGTGCTGACCGGTCAGTACGGTGTTGAATCCAACCGCGTTCAGTCGGTTGGCTACGGCGAAACCCGCCCAGTGGCTGACAACGCCACTGACGCTGGCCGCGCTGTAAACCGTCGCGTAGAAGCTGAAGTAGAAGCTCAAGCTAAGTAATTAGCGACCGCTTCAACGAAAAGCCCGGCTCAGGCCGGGCTTTTCTTTGCCTGCGATTTGGTGGCCGGCAGGGGAGTCGGCATACCTAACCAGGTCCGAATCTGGCACAATCGCACCCCTCTATCGCTTCCACCGAGCTCAGCCCGCCTATGTACACTCTGGCCCGCCAGCTGTTATTCAAACTGTCCGCAGAAACCTCCCACGACCTGTCGCTGGACCTGATCGGCGCTGGTGGCCGCCTGGGCCTCAACGGTCTGCTTACCAAGCCGCCGGCACGCCTGCCGGTGACGGTCATGGGGCTGCAGTTCGATAACCCGGTCGGGCTGGCGGCTGGGCTGGACAAGAACGGCGCGGCCATCGACGGTTTCGCTCAATTGGGTTTCGGTTCCGTCGAAATCGGGACGGTGACCCCGCGTCCGCAGCCAGGCAACCCCAAGCCCCGGCTGTTTCGTCTGCCGGAGGCTACGGCGATCATCAATCGCATGGGCTTCAACAACC
>NZ_DJUS01000118.1:0-3892 GCF_002438365.1 Pseudomonas sp. UBA6276 | reverse complement strand
GGCTTCGACTACGCCCTGGCCGACGGCAGCAGCCGCAAGCCGGTCAGCGACTGGCAGCGTCTGGGTGTAGCGACGATGCCCGGCGGCGCAGTCCCGGCGGGCAGCGAGAATGCCTCGGCGGCGCTGCTTCTGCCCGCCGGCTACCGCGGCCCGGCCTTTCTGGTGTTCGATAATTTCCGCGCGATCCTGAAGTACAACAACTCTTCGTCGTACGCGCTGGGCGTAAGCCTGCTGGCACAGCGCTTCCAGGGTTCGGGCTACATTCAAGGCACTTGGCCGAAAGATGACATGCCCCTCACACGCACCGAGCGCATCGAACTGCAGAGCCGGTTAACCGCGCGCAATTACGATGCCGGCGCTCCAGACGGCATCATCGGCGCCAACACGCGCAAGGCCATCCGCAGCGCGCAGCAAACCTTGGGCTGGCCAGCTGACGGCTATCCGACCCACAAGCTGCTGGAAGCCTTGCGGGCGCAGCAGTAACAGGATGTGGTGGCCTTGGCGTCGCCTAGGCCACCACATCCTGCTCCAACCAGACCTGCCGCTCAGTGGCGTCAAGCCTGACCTGCACGCCCAGCGGCAAAGTCAGGTTCGGATCGCAATGACCACTGCGCCAGCCGGCCAGCACTGGAATGCCATCGGCCTGAAACGTATCGAGCAGCAGCGGCGTCATCTGCTCGACACCGATGCCCGCGAAGTCGCCCACGATCACACCCCGCACCCCACGCAGCTTGCCGGCCAGGCGCAGGTGGGTCAGGAAACGATCCACGCGGTACAGCGGCTCGTTGACGTCCTCGATGAACAGCACGATGTCCTCGCCAGGCAGCTCGTACGGCGTTCCCAGCGTGGCACTGATCATCGCCAGGTTGCCGCCCATCAATCGTCCTTGAGCCTGGCCAGGCAGTACCGTGGTCAGCGGCCACGCTGGCGGATGCCGCAACAGGTCTCCTGCTCCCAACTCTCCGCGCAGCATCTGCCACAACGAAGACTCGGTCGGCGCTTGCTTCTGCGTCAGCAGATCGGATTTGAACAGCGGCCCATGGAAGGTCACGAACCCGGCATGGCGAGCGATGGCCACATGCAGCGCGGTGATATCGCTGTAGCCCACGAAGGGTTTGGGGTGGCGCGCCAGTAGCGGGAAGTCGATCTTGTCCAGCAGACGGGGCGTACCGTAGCCACCACGCAGGCAGAAAATGGCATCTACTTCGGGATCGGAAAACGCGTCGTGGAGGTCTTGCAGGCGGGCCTCGTCGCTACCGGCCAGATAACCCTGGGCCAGCGCAACACCGGGGTAGATCCGCAGCGTGTAGCCGCGCGCTCGGGCCCAGGCGCAAGCAGCTTCGATGTCCAGCTCGATGGGGCCCGCCGGCGCGATCAGGGCGATCGTGCCGTGGTCGGGCAGGCGTGGGGGTAATTGCATGGGAAAAACTCCGCAATCGTGGGTCCGGCGTAGACCAGGCGGTGCCTGCTCTACGCCGGCAGATGTCAGAGCTTGATCTTGGCTTCGTGCGCCTGCTGGTCGGCATGGTACGAGGAGCGCACCAACGGCCCGGAGGCGACGTTCTTGAAGCCCATCTTCATGCCTTCCTCGGCAAACCAGGCGAAGGTGTCCGGGTGCACGAAGCGCTGGACCGGCAAGTGGCTGCGCGACGGCTGCAGGTACTGGCCCAGGGTCAACATGTCGATGTTGTGCTCGCGCATGCGGTGCATGACCTCGATCACTTCCTCGTCGGTTTCGCCCAGACCCAGCATCAGGCCGGACTTGGTCGGCACATGGGGCACCAGCTCCTTGAACTTCTGCAGCAGGGTCAGCGACCACTGATAGTCCGAACCCGGACGCGCAGCCTTGTACAGGCGCGGTACGGTTTCCAGGTTGTGGTTGAACACATCCGGCGGCTCTTGCGCCGTGATGGCCAGCGCCACATCCATGCGCCCACGGTAGTCGGGCACCAGGGTTTCCAACTGCACGCCGGGTGACAGCTTGCGGATCTCGCGCAGGCAGTCGGCGAAGTGCTGGGCACCGCCGTCGCGCAGGTCGTCGCGATCCACCGAGGTGATCACCACGTACTTGAGGCGCAGATCGGCGATGGCCACGGCGAGGTTCATCGGCTCGTCGGCGTCCAACGCCTTGGGGCGACCATGACCCACATCGCAGAACGGGCAGCGACGGGTGCAGATGTCGCCCATGATCATGAAGGTCGCGGTACCGCCGGAGAAGCATTCGCCCAGGTTGGGGCAACTGGCCTCTTCGCAGACGCTGTGCAGCTTGTGCTTGCGCAGCAGCTGCTTGATACGGTCGACTTCGGGCGACACCGGAATGCGCACACGAATCCAGTCGGGCTTTTTCGGCAGTTCTTCGGTGGGGATGATCTTGACCGGGATGCGCGCGACCTTTTCGGCACCGCGCAGCTTGACGCCCGCCTCGACCTTGGGCCGTGGCGCGTTGGCCTTGGGCGCACCCTCGGCGAGGTTCTGCAGGGGGATCAGCGTTTGCACAGCTTCTGTCGCGGTAGTCATATCAGTCGATTCCGCCCGTAAGGGTCGTCTGCTCAACATAGTCGAGGTGCTTGACCAGCTGCGCTCGCAGCCTTGCACTGACCTCGGCAAATTCAAGGGGTGCGACATGATCGCACATCTGCGTCATCGGCAGGCCGGCATATCCACATGGATTTATCCGCCGAAAAGGCGCGAGGTCCATGTCGACGTTCAGCGCCAAGCCGTGGAATGAACAACCACGGCGGATACGCAGGCCCAGCGAAGCGATCTTCGCGCCGTCCACGTAGACACCGGGGGCATCCGCACGGGCTGCGGCAGGCACCCCATAGGAGGCCAGCAGATCGATCAGGGTATGCTCCATGCGCGTGACCAGCTCGCGCACACCGTAGCCCAGCCGGCGCACGTCCAGCAGCAGGTACACCACCAGTTGGCCGGGGCCATGGTAGGTCACCTGACCACCGCGGTCGACCTGCACCACCGGGATCTCGCCGGGCACCAGCAGGTGCTCGGCCTTGCCCGCCTGGCCCTGGGTGAAGACCGCCGGATGCTGGACCAGCCAGACTTCATCGGCGGCGTCTGCATCGCGCTGATCGGTGAACCGCTGCATCGCGTGCCAGACGGGCTCGTAAGGCATCAGACCGAGTTCGCGAAACCCCAGGCATTGCGGCATCAAAGCACCATTTTGACGATGCCGGTGGCGCGCAGCTCACTGTTGATGTTGTAGAGCTGTTCCTGGCCGGTCGCCAGGATGTGCAACTGCAAGGTGGTGTAGTTGCCGTTGGTGCTCTGGCGCTCGGCGTTCTTGTCGTGATTGACGGTGGCGTGCTTCTCGACGATCTTCACCACCGTGTCGCGAAAGCCCACGCCGGTGTCGCCGATGATCTTGATCGGGTAGTCGGCGCAGGGGAATTCGATCTTCGGTTCTTTTACTTCGGTATCGGTCATGACGATGACGGCCTCGGGTAAACCGTGAAAACAACAACGCCCCCGCCTGTTGCCAAGGCGAGGGCGCGCGGTCGCGATATCAGTTGAACAAGCCGTAGAAGAATAGACGAACGCTATCCCACACGCGGCGGAAAATACCACCTTCCTGTACATCGTCCAACGCGATCAGATCGGAGGTCTGAACGATCTTGTCACCGTTCTTCACTTCAACCTTGCCGATCACATCGCCCTTGGCGATGGGCGCGGTCAGCTGCGGGTTGATGGTCATGCTGGCAGCCAGGTTCTTCAACTGACCCTTGGGCAGCGTCATGGTCAGATCTTCAGCCAGGCCGGCCTTGATCTCGCGGATGTCGCCCTTCCACACCGGCGCTTTGGCCAGCTCGGTGCCCTTCTGGTAGAAGGTCTGGGTTTCGTAGAAGCGGAAGCCGTAGGTCAGCAGCTTCTGGGTCTC
>NZ_DJUS01000117.1:0-27974 GCF_002438365.1 Pseudomonas sp. UBA6276 | reverse complement strand
TGGGAAGGGCGCTGCGGCATGCTGCACGAAGCGGTCTGCGAAGACATCGCCGACCTCAGCGGGGTGCATGTCTATGGCAGCGGCTCACCGGCGATGATCTATGCCACGCTCGATGCCCTGGTCGAAGCCGGCATGGATGCGCACCAGATGCGTGCGGATGTCTTCGCCTACGCGCCGCGCCCACTCTAGTTTCTTCGCCACTGCGTCATTTCGTGGCTTGAACTTCTTCACTGCATGGCCGGCGTCGAATACGACGCCGTGTAATCGTGCACAGAGTTTTGTGCCTGTGCCGCTTTGGTGCTTATAACCAATCTATTTGAAGTTGATTATAAGCGCTTGTATTTATTGACCAATCTGCCATACGGTAGAGGCGCGACAGTTGCAATGCGTTAGAGTAAGGGTTCATTGCAATCTTACGGGGATAACAGGCGACTGCTTATGTCGGTACTCGAAACTGCGCACTTGAATGTGGTCTATCCGCCGTCGCTCGATCTCGGGCCGCAACTGACCCACGAGCAACTTCTTCACTCACTGAATACGACGATGCGACGTCATCGTGGCGGTCCGGTCTGGCTGTTCGCCTACGGCTCGCTCATCTGGCGGCCAGAATGCAGCGCTGCAGAGCGGCGCCGCGCTCGAGTCCATGGCTATCACCGGGGTCTGTACCTGTGGTCCCACGAGCACCGAGGCACGCCCGAGCGGCCGGGCCTGGTGTTCGGTCTGGACCGTGGCGGCTCCTGCGCCGGCTTCGCCTACCGCCTGCCGCAGGAAAATCTCGAAGACTCGCTTTTGGCGCTTTGGCAGCGTGAAATGCCCTATCCCTCCTACCGCCCGCACTGGCTCAACTGCCGTCTGGAAGACGGCACCAAAGTACAGGCGTTGGGTTTCGTGCTGGAGCGGCATTTGCCCAGCTATGCCGGCAACCTGCCCGACAACCTGCTGACACAGATTCTGGACAGTGCCAGTGGGCGCTTTGGCAGCACTCGTGATTACGTCGAGCAGACCGTCAGTGCCCTGCGCAATCACGCAATGCCGGACAAGAACCTGGAAGCCAGGCTCAAGCGTTGCCATCAGGGCAGCTGCACTCAGGCTTCGCAGCAATTCCTGCCCTGACGGCGTAGCCTGGGTCAATCAGGCATGGCGCTCGGCGCTGGCCACCTGCTTGTGCCAGAGCGTGGGGATCAGGAAGACGATTGCCAGCAGGCAGGCGCCGATCAGCAGGACGAAACCACCGTCCCAGCCGAAGTGATCCACGGTGTAGCCCATCGCGGCGCTGGCGGCGACCGAGCCACCCAGGTAGCCGAACAGCCCGGTGAAGCCGGCGGCGGTACCTGCCGCTTTCTTCGGTGCCAATTCCAGGGCCTGCAGGCCGATCAGCATCACCGGGCCGTAGATCAGGAAGCCGATCGAGAACAGCGCAATCATGTCCACGGTCGGGTTGCCTGGTGGGTTGAGCCAGTACACCAGAGTGGCAACGGTCACCAGGGCCATGAACACCACGCCGGTCAGCCCGCGATTGCCGCGGAAGATCTTGTCCGACATCCAGCCGCACAGCAACGTGCCGGGAATGCCGGCCCACTCATAGAAGAAGTACGCCCATGAGGTGGTGTCTACGGTGAAGTGCTTGGCTTCCTTGAGGTAGGTCGGCGCCCAGTCCAGTACGCCATAGCGCAGCAGGTAGACGAACACGTTGGCCAGGGCGATGTACCACAGCATCTTGTTGCGCAGCACGTACTTGACGAAGATTTCCTTGGCGGTGAATTCTTCTTCGTGGCTGGCATCGTAGCCTTCCGGGTAATCGTTCTTGTACTGCTCGATCGGCGGCAGGCCTACCGATTGCGGCGTGTCGCGCATGGTCGCGAAGGCGAACAGGGCCACCAGCAACGCCACCGCGGCAGGCACGTAGAATGCCGCATGCCAATCGTTGAACAGGCCCATGCCGAGCAGGAACAGCGGGCCGATCAGGCCACCCCCGACGTTGTGCGCCACGTTCCACACCGACACCACGCCGCCACGCTCCTTCTGCGACCACCAGTGCACCATGGTTCGCCCACTGGGCGGCCAGCCCATGCCCTGGGCCCAACCGTTGATGAACAGCAATATGAACATCATGGTGACGCTGGACGTTGCCCAGGGTGCGAAGCCGAACACGAACATCACGCCGGCCGAGATCAGCAGACCGAACGGCAGGAAGTAGCGCGGGTTGGAGCGGTCGGAGACGATCCCCATGAGGAACTTCGACAGGCCGTAGGAAATGGCGATGGCAGACATCGCCAGACCCAGCTGGCCACGGGTGTAGCCTTGCTCTTCGATCAAATAGGGCATGGCCAGCGAGAAGTTCTTGCGCAGCAGGTAATAACCGGCATAACCGATGAATATCCCGGCGAAGATCTGCCAGCGAAGGCGGCGGTAGGTGCTGTCTATCTTTTCATCGGGCAGGGCGGCGCGATGAGGGGCGGGGCGGAAGAAGGCGAACATGCACAAGCTCCATTTATTGTTATTTGCTGCGGATTCGAATGTTACAGTTTCATTACCGAAAACAAAATCGATTACCGCCCAATGGAGTGCGCGAAAATGTTGCAATGCGAACTCAAACGGTTCAGTTCTGCTCGTCATGTGGTTTCGTTTGTTGGGAGAACCGTTTCAGCTGTTCGGATTCGTATGAGCTATTGAATTGTCCATGTTGGCCGATACAGGCAGGTAACAGCGCTGGCCGGCACGACAGCCCGGCCAGGACACGACCTTGCGGAGAAATCAAAGATGAAAGCCTGGGTATCCATAGTGCTGGCGTTGGTCCTGCCAACCGCCGTGATGGCCAATGAGGGGGCCAAAGAAGGTGAAAATGCCGTGCCCAAGGTGGCCTATATCGGCATGACCCCGCCGTTCGTGGGCAACTATGCCCTTGATGGCGGCCCCAAGCTGCACGTGTACAAGGCAGACATCGCCTTGAAGGTGACCGGGGCGGAGGCGGAGGCTGCGGTGAAGCGCCAGGATCCGCTCTTGCGCAATCAACTGGTGGCCTTGTTCGCGCAACAGACTTCCGACTCGATGAGCAATGTCGAGGGCAAGGAAAAGCTGCGCCAGGAAGCTCTCAAGCAATTGCAGCAAGTGATGAACGACGAAGAGGGCAAGCCCATCGTGGAAGACTTGCTGTTCAATAACTTGATTGTGCAGTAACAGCGCAGACGGTCAGTCGGCACTTAAGCGACATCAATTTCAGAGTAGGCCACGGCCTATTCGAATGTTCAGCGCAACTGCATTACCAGCGCCCACTGCTCTGCCGTCACCGGCATCACCGAAAGGCGACTGCCTTTTTGCACCAGGGGCATTTCGGCCAGACCTGCTTGCTGCTTCAGATAACCAAGCCCGAGCACTTTGCCAAAGGTCTCGACGTGCGCGACGTCGACCGAGGTCCAAGGGTTCTTCTCGGCGCTGGCCTTGGCGTCGAAGTAGGGGCTGTCCGGGTCCAGAGCGGTGGGGTCTGGATAGTCGGCGGCCACGATTTTGCCTACACCGGCTATGCCAGGTTCGGGGCAGCTGGAGTGGTAGAAGAAGAACTCATCGCCCACCGCCATGGCGCGCAGAAAATTGCGCGCCTGGTAGTTGCGCACACCGTCCCAGCGCGTCTGGCCAAGCGTGGCCAAGTCCTGAATGCACAGTTCGTCAGGTTCGGATTTCATCAGCCAGTAGGCCATGACAGGGGTTCCTCAGTGATACGAAATGGCCAGCTTTTTGGGGGTTGAAAAGTAGCCGACAATTGGTTGCGCACAAAGTTTGCTTGTCGTTGAAGCTTGCCCCAGAATGCGCGCAAATTTAAGCCAGGCGCTGCTGTTCGGCAGGCCAGAATACCGTTCCGTTGATTCTTGAATTGCCTTGTAGGGGGGCAGCGTCGATGCGCCGTAAGCCGGATTTGTTGTGGACATTGGTGATCTTGTTTGGTCTGGGTGTGGTCACCACCGGATACGCGCAGAGTCTGTGGGCGAGCAAGGCGGATACGGGTGTTGAGTTGACCGTGGTGCAGACTTCGGTAGTGAGCTCGCGGTAACGGCGGCGCGGCTTTCGCGGTCACTGACCGCTCCAACAGGTTTCAAGTCAGATACCAAGCCCTGTCCGTGACCGTGCCCTGCAACGGTACATCCCAACTGGCCTGCGCCAGGCGCTCCACCTTCTGGCATTCATGGGCCAGCCCCAGCAGCACCGGGGCCTGCCAGACCGTGCGCCGAGCGCGATAGGCCAGGCTGCGGTCGTAGAAGCCGCCGCCCATGCCCAAACGCCCGCCTTCGTCATCGAACCCCACCAGCGGCAGCAGGATCAGATCCAGCGCCCAGATGGTGCGTTGGCGGGCGCGCTGGATACGTGGCTCGGGGATGCCAAAGCGGTTGGGACGAAGCTTTTCGCCTCGGCGTACCTGCTGAAACACCATCTTGGTGCGCGGCCAATCGCTGAGCACCGGCAGGTAGGTCTGCTTGCCGCGCCGCTGGGCTTCGAGCAGCAAAGGCCGTGGGTCGATCTCGCCGTCGTTGGGCAGGTACAGCGCAATGTGCCGGGCACGCCGAAACAACGGATGCTGAGCCAGTTGCCGATAGAGGCCCTGGGCAGCCTGACGCTGTTGTGCGGGGGTAAGGGCGCGACGCGCGGCACGCAGCTGGCGGCGCAATTGCTGACGAGACGGTTGTTGACGAGGCAGCGGCGCGGAGGCGGTCATGGGCGCGGTTGATCCTGATCACGGACGCCACCGGGGCTGTGCTGCCCAGCGACAAATGAAAAGCCCACGCCGAGTCGAGCTGGCATGGGCTGGAAATTCAGGTACTCCCCGACGAACCGCTGTCGGTGTAGCCCTTGAACCCGAAAGTTCAAGGTGGAGATCACAGGAGGTTTTAAGGCTTTCCGTCGAGCGGACATGCACACCAACCCCACGTGCAACCCCCGTGGTTGTGCGTATCGGCTCAGGGACATGACCGACTGGCAAGCACTCCAGGGAGTGGCGCCAGTATACAGAAAAGCTTTGCGGATTTCAGCCCTTGGGCGTTTCCGGATCGGTGGCAAGCACCAGATCCACACGTTCGAGCAGATCGCGGACCTGTTCGCGGGTGTTGTCATTGACCGGGAGCGCCGGTGTGTCCTGGCGGTGCAGCAGGTCGTGAGTGATGTTCAGCGCGGCCATGACAGCAATGCGGTCGGCACCGATCACCTTGCCGCTGCTGCGGATCTCGCGCATCTTGCCATCCAGATAGCGGGCGGCGTTGACCAGATTGCTGCGCTCCTGCGGCGGGCAGATGATCGAGTATTCCTTGTCCAGGATCTGGACGGTGACGCTATTGCTTGAACTCATGAGTCTTGCTCCAGGGCCTTGAGGCGCGAAATCATGGACTCGACCTTACGCCGGGCGATTTCATTCTTTTCGATGAGACTTGCGCGTTCCTCGCGCCAGGTCTTTTCCTGCGCTAATAGGAGTCCGTTTTGTCGTTTAAGTTGCTCGACTCGTCCGATCAATGATTCGAGTCGGCTCATCAGCGCTTGCAGGTCGTTGTGTTCCATGGAGTCCCGGTAGGTACGGTTGGAAAAAGTCGCCTGCCGCTGAACTGGCAGGTCCGGTGAAGATGAACACGTAGTTGGCCGCGTCGATAGTCTGGCGCGGTTGCCGGTGCTAGGATACAAGGCCTTCATTCTAGTCATTGCGCCGTCTGGCGCCTAGTTGCCCATGCCTATTCAGAATTCCCCCTATCACGCCTTCGCCACCCTGCTCAACAGCAGCGGCCACACCGTTTCACCTGCCGAACTGCACGGCCTGTTGCTGGGGCGCAGTTGCGCCGGGGCCGGCTTCGAGGTCGAACCATGGCTGGTCGATGCCGCCGACCTGCTTGGCGCACCCGCGGAAGACAATGTTCGCCAGGCCTTGATCGGCCTGCAGGAAATGGTCAAGGGCGAGCTCACCAGCGACGACATGACCGTGGTACTGCTGGTCCCCAGCGACGAGTCGCCGTTGCCCGAGCGGGCTGCCGCCTTGGGCGAATGGTGCCAGGGTTTCCTGGCCGGTTTCGGTCTGACCGCACGCGACACGGCGTTGAGCACCGAAGCCATGGAAGTGCTGCAGGATCTGGCGGCCATCGCCCAGGTGCAGGACGCGCTGGAAGAGTCCGAAGACGGCGAGACCGACTACATGGAAGTCATGGAATACCTGCGGGTCGCGCCGCTGCTGCTCTACACCGAGTCGGCCAAGCACCCGACCGCGGCCAGCGCCAAGCCGTCGCTGCACTGACCTGACCCCGGAGCCTGCGTCTGCCCATGAGCCACATCCCGAAATCGGAATATGCCCGCCGCCGAAAGGCACTGATGGCGCAGATGGTGCCCAACAGCATCGCCATTCTGCCCGCCGCCGCGGTGGCCATCCGCAATCGCGACGTGGAACACGTCTACCGCCAGGACAGCGATTTCCAGTACCTGAGCGGCTTTCCCGAGCCCGAAGCAGTGATCGCCTTGATTCCGGGGCGCGAGCATGGCGAGTACGTGCTGTTCTGCCGCGAGCGCAACCCGGAGCGCGAGCTGTGGGATGGGTTGCGGGCCGGGCAGGAAGGGGCGGTGCGCGATTTCGGCGCCGATGACGCCTTTCCCATTAGCGATATCGACGACATCCTGCCCGGCCTGATCGAGGGACGCGACCGCGTCTACTCCTCGATCGGCAGCCACCCGGAGTTCGATCGGCACCTGATGGACTGGATCAACAGCATCCGCTCCAAGGCGCGCCTGGGTGCCCAGCCGCCCAATGAATTCGAAGCGCTGGACCACCTGCTGCACGACATGCGTCTGTACAAGTCGGCGGCCGAGATCAAGGTCATGCGCCGGGCCGCCGATATTTCTGCGCGTGCCCATGTCCGTGCCATGCAGGCCTGCCGCGCCGGGCTGCACGAGTACAGCCTGGAAGCCGAGCTGGACTACGAGTTTCGCAAGGGCGGGGCGAAGATGCCGGCCTATGGCTCGATCGTGGCGGCGGGTCGCAACGCCTGCATCCTGCATTACCAGCAGAACGATGCGGTGCTGCGCGACGGCGACCTGGTGTTGATCGACGCCGGTTGCGAAATCGAATGCTATGCCAGCGACATCACCCGTACCTTCCCGGTGAGCGGTCGCTTTTCGCCCGAGCAGAAAGCCATCTACGAGCTGGTGCTCGAGGCGCAGCAGGCGGCCTTCGCTGCCATTGGTCCCGACAAGCACTGGAACCAGGCCCATGAAGCCACGGTCCAGGTCATAACCCAGGGGCTGGTGCGGCTGGGTCTGCTCAAGGGCGAGGTCGACGAGTTGATCGCCCGCGACGCGCATCGCGCGTTCTACATGCACCGCGCCGGCCACTGGCTGGGCCTGGATGTGCATGATGTCGGCGAGTACAAGGTCGGTGGCGAGTGGCGGGTGCTCGAACCCGGCATGACCCTGACCGTCGAGCCCGGCATCTACATCGCGCCCGACAACCTCAGCGTTGCGAAGAAGTGGCGGGGCATTGGCGTACGAATCGAGGACGATGTAGTGGTGACCAAGAAAGGCTGCGAGATTCTTACCGGGGCGGTGCCCAAGTCGGTCGCCGATATCGAGGCGCTGATGGCGACCGCGCGGGCCGAGGCATGAGCCGCTTCAATCTGGCCATCATCGGTGGCGGACTGGTCGGCGCGAGCCTGGCCCTGGCGTTGCAGGCCGGTGCCAAGGCTCGCGGTTGGAACATCGTCCTGATCGAGCGCTTCGCCCCCGGCGATGCCTACCAGCCCAGCTATGACGCGCGCTCCTCGGCCTTGTCCTACGGCACCCGGCAGATCTACGAGCGCTTGGGGCTGTGGCCAGCGATCAGCCAGCGCGCCGAAGCGATTCGTCAGATCCATGTGTCCGACCGCGGTCGCTTCGGCACCGCGCGGCTTCGCGCCGAGGACGAAGGCGTACCGGCCTTGGGCTATGTGGTGGAGAACGCCTGGCTCGGCCAGTGCCTGTGGCAGGCGCTTGACCGAGAGGTGGTGAGCTGGCGCTGTCCGGCGGAAGTCATCGGCACCCAGGCCTTGGCCGATGGTTACGCATTGACCTTGAACGACGGCACCCAGGTGCAGTGCGACCTGGCCGTGCTGGCCGACGGTGGTCGTTCCGAGCTGCGCGAGCAGTTGGGCATTGCCGTGCAGCACACGCGCTACGATCAAGACGCCCTGATCGCCAACATCACCCCCGGCAATCCGCATCAGGGGCAGGCCTTCGAGCGCTTCACCGATGATGGGCCGATGGCCTTGCTGCCGTTGCCCGACAACCGCTGCGCACTCATCTGGACCCGTACGCCCGCCGATATCCGCCGCCTGCAGGGGTTGTCCGATCATGCGTTTCTGCAGGAGCTGCAGGGCGTATTCGGCTACCGCCTGGGTACGCTGCAGCGCGTGGGCGCCCGGCACGTCTATCCGTTGTCGCTGGTACGGGCCGAGGAGCAGGTGCGTTCCAATCTGGTGGTCCTGGGGAACGCGGCGCATGCCTTGCACCCCATTGCCGGACAGGGTTTCAACCTGTCGATGCGCGACGTGCAGGCACTGGCCGATGCCTTGCTCGCCAGCACTGGTCATGTGGGCGAGCTGTCGCTGCTGCGTGGCTATGAGCAACGCCAGCGCCTGGATCAGAACCTGACCGTAGGCTTTTCCGACCAGCTGACGCGTTTGTTCGCGACACCCGATCCATGGGTCGCGGTGGGCCGCAATCTGGGCCTGCTGGGGCTCGATCTGCTGCCGCCGGCCAAGCGCTGGTTCGCACGCCAGGCCATGGGCCTGGGCACTCGGTCGGACATCAAAGGGCAATGAATACAGTGACCCACACCAACGAATTGCGCGCCGACCTGGTCATCGTCGGCGCTGGCATGGTCGGCAGCGCCCTGGCGCTCGCCCTGCGCGACAGCGGCCTGGACATCCTGCTCATCGACGGCGGACCGCTGACCGGCAAGCCTTTCGACGCACTGGCACCCTTCGAAGCGCGGGTCAGTGCACTGTCCATGGCCAGCCAGCGCATCCTTCAGCGCCTGGGCGCCTGGGATGGTATCCAGGCGCGGCGTGCCAACCCCTATCGACACATGAGCGTGTGGGACGGCAGCGGCACCGGGCAGATCAATTTTTCCGCCGCCAGCGTGCATGCCGACACCCTGGGGCATATCGTCGAGAACCGCGTGGTTCAGGACGCCCTGCTCGAACGCCTGCAGGACAGCGGAATCCGGCTGCTGGCCAATGCGCGACTGGAGCAGCTGCGCCATTCGGGTGACGATCGTCTGTTGACCCTCGCCGGCGGTCAGACCGTACGCACCCCGCTGGTGATCGCCGCGGATGGCGCGCATTCGGCAGTGCGCCGGCTGGCAGGCTGCGAGACTCGCGAATGGGACTACCTGCACCACGCCATCGTCACCAGCGTGCAGTGCAGCGAGGGCCATCGCGATACGGCCTGGCAACGCTTCACCGACGAGGGCCCGCTGGCCTTTCTGCCCTTGCAACGCGGTGATGGCAAGCATTGGTGCTCGATCGTCTGGTCGACCACGCCGGAGCAGTCCGAACGCCTGATGGCCTTGGACGACGCGGCTTTCTGCCGAGCGCTGGGTCAAGCCTTCGAGGTACGTCTGGGGGAGGTCATCGCTGCCGATCCTCGCTTGTGCGTCCCGTTGCGTCAGCGACATGCCAAGCGCTACGTGGAAACCGGTCTGGCACTGATCGGCGATGCCGCGCACACCATCCATCCGCTGGCCGGGCAGGGGGTCAACCTGGGCCTGCTCGACGCGGCGGTGCTGGCCGCAGAACTGATCCATGCCCGGCAGCGAGGTGAGCGGCTGGCGGGCCTGCCGGTGCTGACGCGCTACGAGCGCCGACGCATGCCACACAACCTGGCACTGATGGCGGCCATGGAAGGCTTCGAGCGCCTGTTCCAGGCCGACCCGCTGCCGCTGCGCTGGTTGCGCAACACCGGCTTGAAGTGGGTGGAGCGAGTGCCGGAAGCCAAGGGGTTGTTCGTCCGCCAGGCGCTGGGCTTGACCGGCGATCTACCCGAGCTGGCGCGCCCCTGAGACAGCCGTATGCCTGCGCCTGCCCGCAACATTTGGTAACGGCTGGGCCCCGAGTTCGGTTGAGAAGGTAAATGTGATTCACTACCATTTCGGCCTCACTCCAACGGCAAGGTTTCCCTCATGATGGTGCGCAAACGTCTTCTCGCTGCACTGGCGCTCTGCCTGCTGGGTGGTAACGCCCACGCTGCCGATGAAGTGGTCGTCTATTCGTCGCGCATCGACGAGCTGATCAAGCCGGTTTTCGACGCCTACACCGCGAAAACTGGGGTCAAGGTCAAGTTCATCACCGACAAGGAAGCGCCGTTGATGCAGCGCATCAAGGCCGAAGGGCAGAACGCCACGGCCGACCTGCTGCTCACCGTCGATGCCGGCAACCTGTGGCAAGCCGAGCAGATGGGCATCCTGCAGCCCATCCAGTCCACCGTCATCGACGGCAACATTCCCTCGCAATACCGTGCCGCGTCCCACCAGTGGACCGGCCTGAGCCTGCGTGCGCGGACCATCGCCTACGCCAGCGAGCGCGTCAAACCGCAGGAGCTGAGCACCTACGAGGCGCTGGCCGACAAGCAATGGGAAGGACGCCTGTGCCTGCGGACGGCGAAGAAGGTGTACAACCAGTCCCTGACCGCCACCTTGATCGAGACCCATGGCGCGGAGAAGACCGAGCAGATTCTCAAGGGCTGGGTGAACAACCTGTCCACCGACGTGTTCTCCGATGACATCGCGGTGCTGCAGGCCATCGATGCCGGGCAGTGCGATGTGGGTATCGTCAACAGTTACTACTATGGCCGCTTGCACAAGCAGCAGCCGGACCTGGGTGTGAAGCTGTTCTGGCCGAACCAGGGCGATCGTGGTGTTCATGTGAACCTGTCGGGCATTGGCCTGAACAAGTATGCGCCGCACCCTCAGGCGGCCATCGCCTTGGTAGAGTGGATGACCGGACCGCAGGCGCAGGCAATCTTCGCCGGGGTGAACCAGGAGTTTCCAGCCAATCCGGCGGTGGCTCCCTCTGCGGAAGTCGCCAGTTGGGGCGAGTTCAAGGCCGACACCCTCCCCGTGGAAGTGGCAGGCAAGCGTCAGGCCGAGGCGATCCGGTTGATGGACCGTGCCGGGTGGAACTGAGCTGATATCGGTGGTGCCGCCTTCGCGGGCAGAGACCCGCTCCCACACGGAAAGCACAAAAGCACCTGTTCTTCTGTGGGAGCGGGTCTCTGCCCGCGAACGGCGCACCACCGTACATGCTGACACAGCGCAGTAAGCTCTCCACAGGAGTGGCTGTCGTTGAGAAAGCCCGCAATCTGAAAACCACGAGTGAGCCCATTGTCCTCTTACGTCCAACGCCGTTGGTATCCGCTGGTCTTGGCCGTGGTCGGGCTCGTGCTCTTGCCGCTGAGTGTGCTGGCGCTGTCCTGGCAAAGCATCGACCTGCAGATCTGGTCCCATTTGTGGGACACGCAGATGCCGCGGCTGCTGGGCAACACGCTGACTCTGGTGGTGGGCGTAGGTACGGGTGTGACGGTGATCGGCGTCAGCCTGGCGTGGCTCACCAGCCTGTGTGAATTCCCCGGGCGGCGCTGGCTCGACTGGGCGCTGATGCTGCCGTTTGCCATCCCTGCCTATGTGCTCGCCTTCGTGTTCGTGGGCCTGCTGGATTTTGCCGGCCCCGTGCAGAGCCTGCTGCGCGAGTGGTTCGGCAACGGCCTGCGCCTGCCGCGGGTGCGCTCCACGGGCGGAGTGATCATCGTGCTGGTGCTGGTGTTCTATCCCTATGTCTATCTGCTGGCACGGACCGCGTTCCTGGCTCAGGGCAAGGGCTTGATGGAAGCGGCGCGCATGCTTGGCCAATCACCCTGGCAGGCCTTCTGGCGAGTCGCCCTGCCGGTGGCCCGGCCCGCCATCGGGGCCGGTGTGGCCCTGGCATTGATGGAAACCCTGGCGGATTTCGGCGCCGTGGCGGTGTTCAATTTCGATACGTTCACCACCGCCATCTACAAGACCTGGTACGGCTTCTTCAGCCTTTCCAGCGCGGCGCAGTTGGCCAGCTTGTTATTGCTGGCCGTGATGCTGGTGCTCTATGGCGAGCGTCGCGCCCGTGGCCAGGATCATGCGGCCAGCGAGCGCCCGCGCGGGCAGGCGCTGTATCGGCTGAGCGGATTCAAGGCATGGCTGGCCAGTGGCTGGTGCGCGCTGGTGTTCGCCTGCGCCTTTGTCGTGCCCATGGTGCAATTGGTCGCATGGTGCTGGCAGCGCGGACGCTTCGACCTCGACGAGCGCTATCGTGAGCTGATCCTGCATACCCTGTACCTGGGCGCCATGGCCGCGCTGATCACCGTCGCGGTGGCGTTGTTGCTGGCGTTCGCGCGGCGTCAGGCGCCCACGCCGGGCATTCGCGCCGGTGTGGCGATCGCGAACCTGGGTTATGCCCTGCCGGGATCGGTGCTGGCGGTGTCGCTGATGCTGGCTTTCAGTTTTCTCGACCGCGAACTGGTGGTGCCAGTGTCCAGTTGGCTGAGCGGCGCCGGTCGGCCGTTGCTGCTTGGCAGTGTGGCGGCGCTGCTGGTCGCCTACCTGGTCCGCTTCATCGCGGTGGCCTACGGGCCCCTGGAAAGCAGCCTGGCACGCATTCGCCCATCCCTGCCCGAAGCATCGCGCAGCTTGGGTGTGGGCGGTGCGCGGCTGTTCTTCAAGGTCTACCTGCCACTGTTGCTGCCTGGCACGCTCAGCGCAGCGCTGCTGGTGTTCGTCGACACGTTGAAGGAGATGCCGGCCACTTTGCTGATGCGTCCATTCGGCTGGGATACGCTGGCGGTGCGCGTCTTCGAAATGACCAGCGAAGGCGAGTGGGCTCGTGCTTCGCTGCCGGCCCTGACCCTGGTGCTGGTCGGCTTGCTGCCGGTCATCGGGCTGATTCGACGTTCGGCGCGCCAGCTGGGTCGAACTCACTGATCCAAGCTTCAGGTATAACCACCGCGACCTTGTCGCTACAGATATCACCACTGCGACCTTGTCGCGTTGGATGTCATCACGCGACCTTGTCGCTACAATGCGCCGCATCCGGCGCAGGCACCAAGGACAATCCGCCTGCGCTTTCGCCACGCCCGGAAGGAGAAACCCATGGGACAGCGTACGCCTCTGTATGACCTGCATCTTGCCCTCGGCGCAAAGCTGGTCGATTTTGGCGGTTGGGACATGCCCCTGCATTACGGCTCGCAAGTCGAAGAGCATCACCAGGTACGTCGCGACTGCGGCGTCTTCGACGTGTCGCATGTGACCGTGATCGATATCCACGGGCCGGATGCCCGGGCGTTCCTGCAACACCTGCTGAGCAACGATGTGGGCAACCTGACCGCAATCGGCCAGGCCTTGTACAGCGCCATGCTCAATGAGCAGGGCGGAGTGGTCGATGATCTGATCGCCTACCTCACCGAGGATGGCTATCGCCTGGTGGTCAATGCCGCCACCCGCGATAAGGACCTGGCTTGGCTGAGCACTCACTCCGATGGGTTCGATGTGCAGTGGCGCGAGCGTCCCGAGTTGGCGCTGCTGGCGGTGCAAGGGCCCGAGGCGCGGCGCAAGGTCGCCGATCTGTTGGGCAGCCAGCGCCGCGAATTGCTGCTGCGATTGGAACCCTTCGAAGGGCGCCACCAGGGCGACTGGTTCATTGCTCGCACCGGCTATACGGGTGAAGACGGCATCGAAATCGTCTTGCCTGCGGCCCAGGCCGCCGACTTCTTCAACGAATTGATCGGCGCCGGTATCTCGCCCATCGGCCTGGGAGCGCGCGATACGCTGCGTCTGGAAGCAGGCATGAATCTGTATGGCCAGGACATGGACGAGGCGAACTCGCCATTGGCTTCGAACATGGCCGGCAGCGTGGCGTGGCAACCGACCTCGCGGGCCTTCATCGGGCGTGAGGCGCTGGAGCGCGAGCGGTCAGTCGGGCCGGCGATGAAACTGGTCGGCTTGGTGCTCGAGGAGCGCGGCGTGCTGCGCGCGCATCAGGTGGTGCGGATTGCCGGAGTTGGCGAAGGGGAGATCACCAGTGGTAGTTTCTCACCTACGCTGAGCAAGTCGATTGCACTGGCGCGTGTACCCATGGCGACCGCTGACCGTGCGGAAGTCGAGATACGCGGCAAATGGTACCCGGTACGGGTGGTCAAGCCGACCTTCGTCCGGCATGGTAGCACCCTGATCTGAATCGTATGGCGGGCTGGCCGCTGACCCTTGTTGAGGACAATGATATGAGCGATATCCCTGCTGAACTCCGTTTTGCCGAAAGCCACGAGTGGGCGCGCCTGGAAGCTGATGGCACGGTGACCGTAGGCATCAGCGACCACGCCCAGGAAGCCTTGGGTGACGTGGTGTTCATCGAGCTGCCGGAAGTCGGCAAGGTGTTCGCCGCTGGTGATCAAGCCGGTGTGGTGGAGTCGGTGAAAGCGGCGTCCGATATCTACTCGCCGGTAGGCGGTGAAGTGATCGCCATCAACGAGGCACTCGCCGACGCTCCCGAGAGCGTCAACGGCAAACCCTACGGCGCTTGGTTCTTCAAGCTCAAGCCTAGCACTGCCGGTGAATTGGACAAGCTGCTCGATGCCGCAGGCTACAAGGCCGCCATCGGCGAATGATGGTCAGCGGGGGCGGCCATTGCCACCCCCGCCCGTTCAGAACGGTCGATCCCCCAATATCGTCGCACGATGCATCACGCGTCGCTGCGGTCGGTAGTCGTCGATCGCGTAATGCTGGGTCACGCGGTTGTCCCAGAATGCCACATCCCCTTGACGCCATTGCCAGCGCACACAGAACTCCGGTCGCGTGGCGTGGGCGAACAGCAAGTCGAGCAGCGCCCGACTCTCCGCCGCCGACAGCTCGTTGATACGGGTGGTGAAGCCATCATTGACGAACAATGCCTTGCGCCCGCTGACCGGATGGGTCCGCACCACCGGGTGCGACAGCGGTGGATGCTGCTGCCGGGTCTGCTCCCAGCGTGCCAGGGCCTGGGCATCGTTGCCGAAGCGTTCGAGCGGGAACGACTTGGCGAAATCGTGGGTGGCGGTCAGGCCGTCGAGCAGGATCTGCAAGGGCGCGGACAAGGCCTCGAACGCGGCGATACCGTTGGCCCAGCAGGTGTCGCCGCCAAAGGGCGGGACCTGTTGGGCCGTCAGTATCGCGCCCATTGCCGGTTCCGCGAGAAAGGTGACATCGGTGTGCCATATGGCATTGTCGCGCACATCGGTCACGGTGGTGTCGAGCACCAGCACTTCGGGTTGCCCCGGCACGCTGGGGTAGATCGGATGGATGTGCAGGTCACCGAACTGGTGCGCCAGCCGGGCCTGCTGGGCCGGCGTCAGTGGCTGGTCGCGCCAGAACAAGACCTGATGGGCGAGCAGCGCGGCGTCGATCTCGCGTTGCTGCGCCGGGGTCAGCTCCCGGCTCAGGTCGACGCCTGCGATGACCGCGCCGATGGTGGGGCTCAAGGGGGTGATGTGCAGAGTCATGTTGGTCAGCTCTGTTGGTGAAATCGGTGATTCAGTGGCTCTGGCCGTGCCAGGGCACCAGCCGTCGTTGCAGGGCGCGCAAGCCCATTTCCAGGCCAAAGGCGATCAGCGCGATCACCAGGATGCCCAGTACCACCACATCGGTGACCAGAAACTGCGCGGCCGACTGCACCATGAAACCCAGGCCGCTGGTGGCGGCAATCAACTCGGCGGCGACCAGGGTCGACCAACCGACGCCCAGGCCGATGCGGATACCGGTGAGGATCTCCGGCAGGGCGCTGGGCACGATCACATGACGAATCAGCTGCGCCCGTGTGGCACCCAGCGACTGCGCAGCGCGCAGCCGGGCCGGATCGACGTTGCGCACACCGGTGGCCGTGGCGATGGCGATCGGAGCGAAGATCGCCAGGTAGATCAGCAGCACCTTCGAGGTCTCGCCGATACCGCACCAGATCACGATGAGCGGCAGGTAGGCCAGCGGTGGAATGGGCCGATAGAACTCGATCAATGGGTCGAGGATGCCTTGGGCAATGCGGTTGTGGCCGATGGCGATGCCCACCGGGATGGCGAACAAAACGGCAAAGACCAGGGCCAGGCCGATGCGCCCCAGGCTGGCACCCAGGTGCTGCCACAAGGTTGCGTCCATGTAGCCCTGGGTTGCCAGCAGCCAGGCTTTGTCCAGCACGGCACCCGGCGATGGCAGGAACAGCGGTTCGATCAATTCGCTGGCGGTGACCGCCCACCAGAGCAGCAGCACGCCGGCCAGGGTCAGTGTGCTGATGGCTCGCGTACTCAGACGCCAGGGTCGGCGCGCAGCGGGCTTGCGCGTGCGGTCGATGGCTTCGGTCGGATAGTGGCTCATGCCAGTGCCTCGCGTGCAGTGGGGCCCTGTGGAGAAACACGCTGGGCGAACTCTCGTTGTGCAGATTCTCGTTGTGCAAATACCTGAGCCAGGACGTGCTCGCGGGTCTCGATGAATCGGGGGTCGGACTTGATCGCCCGGGCGCTCTCGCCTGCGGCGTAGCGCTGGCCGAAATCCAGGCTCAGACGCTCCTCGACATGCCCCGGATTGGGTGCGAGCAGAATCAGGTCGGTGGCCAGAAACACCGCTTCTTCGATGTCATGGGTGATCAGAAATACCGGCTTGGCGGTCCGTTGCCAGACCTGCAGCAGCAGTTCCTGCATCTGCTCCCGCGTGAACGCATCCAATGCGCCAAAGGGTTCGTCCATCAACAGCACCTGCGGATCGGCCGCCAGCGCTCGGGCCAGACCCACGCGTTGCCGCTGACCACCGGAGAGCTGCCACACCTGCCGCTCGGCGAAACCGGCCAGATCGACCAGCGCGAGCATTTCACGCGCCCGCGCTTCACGCTGCGGCCGGGCGATGCCCGCCAGTTGCAGACCGAAGGCGACATTGGCCAGCACGTCCTGCCAAGGCAGCAGGGCGTCATCCTGAAACACCACGCCACGGTCCGCCCCTGGACCTTTTACCGCGACCCCGTCCAGGGTGATGCGGCCACTGCTGGGCGGCACGAAACCGGCGATCAGGTTCAACAACGAGGTCTTGCCGCTGCCCGAGGGACCCAGCGCCACGCACAGTTGCTGTGGGCCCAGGCTCAGGGAGATGTCCTGCAACACCGGCTGCGCAGCGCCCGGGTAGTGGGCACCGATACGGTCGAGAATCAATTGGGCCACGGTCGTACTCCGTTGGGCGTGCGCGTGATCACTGAACGAACTTGGCGCTGACGTAAGGCGTGTAATCGGGCAGCACGGCTTCCAGCTTGCCCTGTTCCTTGAGGAACTCGGCCGTCTTGGCCACCGCCTTGGCAGTACCGCCACCCAGCAGCGCGTCCGAAGCCTGGGCCTCGGCGTCGGGGTAGGTGGAGCCGGCGAGCAGATCGGGAACATCCGCGGCATTGGCGCCTGTCAGCTTGGCGATCTTGCGCACCGGCTCGGAGTCGGCGGTCCACTGCGCCTGGTTCTTCGCGTAGTCGGCGAAGGAATCCAGGGTGACCTTGGCAAATTTGGCGATTACTTCAGGGTGCTTCTCGGCGTAATCCTTGCGCGCCACCCAGACCTCGAAGGTCGGTGCGCCCCATTGGCCGACCTGCGCGGCATCGGTCAAGGTCTTGCCACTCTTGCGGATCTCGCCCAATGCCGGCGACCAGACGAAAGCGCCATCGATGTCGCCACGCTTCCACGCGGCGGCGATTTCGGCGGGCTGAAGATTGACCACCTTGACCTTGCCCTCCAGGCCCCAGTGCTTCAGCGCGCCGAGCAGGCTGTAGTGGGACGTGGAAACGAAGGGCGTGGCGATGGTTTTGCCCACCAGTTGCTGGGGATTGTCGATACCGCTGCCGTTGCGCACCACCAGGGCTTCAGCGGAATTGATCTGCGCCGAAACAATGAAAGCGACAATGGGGAGTTTGCGTGAAGTGGCAGCCGCCAGCGGACTCGACCCCAGGTTGCCGATCTGTACATCGCCCGAGGCGATGGCCGTGACCACTTCCGGGCCGCTGTTGAAGCGGCGCCAGTCGATCTTCTCGCCAATGGCCTTTTCATAGACGCCATCGGCTTGGGGCACCTTGCTGGGGTCGATGCCGGTCTGGTAGCCCACGGTCAACGGGGCGGCCTGGATGCCCATGGCCAGGCCCGTCAGGGCCAGAGTGGTGAACAGTTTTCGTACGAAGCGCTGCTTGGCCATGGTGGTTGCCTTTGCAAGAGTCAGGGGGGCGGTGAGCGTCCAGCACGCGCTTCTGGCGCGTGAAGTGAGGTGCCGGGTCGGCGAATGAGCAGAATCTAAACGATATAAGAAACGGCTTTGAAATACCGTTTGGGAATTAGCTTATGTTTGGCAATCGGATTGAACTTTTTTGTTTGGAAGGTTGCAGTTGTTATGCAATTAAATTCTAAAAAAACTTGAAACAATTCTTTTTGGTTTTGTGAAAATTTCGTTAATCTCGGCACCCAGAGTTTGGCTTAGACCAAGGTCTCGAATCGGCTTGTAAACATTGACTAACTGGTCACGCTTTAGCGCTAATCGCGCATCGGCGGACAAGGGGCATCAGACCCCGACCAAAGACACCACAAAAATTAGAAACCAGAGGAGCATCACATGTACAAGCAGTCGCTCGCCGTAGCCATCGCGCTCGCCAGCATCTCCACCAGTGTTTACGCCGCCGATCCGGCACCCTCGGGTTTCCTCGAAGCCAGCAAAGCAACGCTGAGCTCGCGGACCATGTACTTCCGCAACGATACCCGCGAAGGCACAGCGAACGACCAGGAAGAATCGGCCCAAGGCTTCCTCTTCAACTTCATCTCTGGCTACACCCCCGGCACCGTCGGCTTCGGTCTGGACGTACAGGCCATGAGCGGTATTCACCTGGACGGCGGCCGCGGTCACCACCCGAACAACAACAGCTTCTTCCCGAGCGACACCGATGGCTCGGCCGAGAAGACCTGGTCGCGTCTGGGCGCGAACGGCAAGGTCAAGTTCGCCAAGTCCGAACTCAAGGTGGGTAGCGCACTGCAGCCCAACCTGCCGATCCTGGTGTCCAACGATGGTCGCCTGCTGCCTGCTACCTACCAGGGCGGTATCCTGACCTCCAAGGACCTGGACAACTTCACCTTCACCGTTGGTCGACTGAACAAGTCCGCGGGTCGTGCTACCAGTAACTACTCGGGTCTGGGCGTCGGCGGTGCTACTCAAGACACCAACAACTTCCAGTTCGCCGGTGTGGACTGGAAAGCCACCAAGGACCTGACTCTGCAGGTCTACCACGCGCAACTGGAAGACTTCTACAAGCAGACCTTCCTGGGCGCCGTGCACGTGTTGCCACTGGGTGAAGATCAGTCGTTCAAGACCGACCTGCGCTACTTCGACAGCCGCTCCGACGGCAAGAACGGTGACGTTGGCTATCGCTTCAACAACAACAGCGGCTACGCCAGGACCCCAGGTGAAATCGACAACAAGACCTGGAGTGCCATCTTCACCTACAGCATCGCTGGTCACGCGTTCCTCGCCGGCTACCAGCAAGTGGGCGATGACGGCGGCATGCCGTTCATCAACAACGGCAACGTCGTCGATGGCAACGGCCGCAACGAAGGCAACGGCGGTTCCAGCGTCTACCTGTTCACCGACAGCATGGTCAACTCGTTCACCCGTGCTGGCGAGAACACCACGTTCGCCCAGTACTCCTACGACTTCAGCCGTGTCGGCGTACCTGGCCTGAAGGCTTCGATCGCCTACCTGCATGCCGATGACATCAAGGCAGCCGGGACCGGTGATTCGGACAACTCCGAGTGGGAACGCGACATGCGCGTCGACTACGTGATCCAGAGCGGTCTGCTGAAGAACTTCGGCGCCACCCTGCGTAACGGTACCTACCGCAGCGACGTGGGCACCAACGTCGATCAGACTCGTCTGATCTTCAACTACACGTACGCTTTCAAGTAATACGTGCCGTTGGAAAAAGCCCGCCGCGTGCGGGCTTTTTCGTTTGTGGCGCAGCGTTATTCCAGATTCGCCTAGCACCAGCACCATCCATTCTTTTTGTTTCCCGGCCGCCCGGTGCACAGTCATGCGCACAACAGTCCAGGAGCAGCACCATGACCATTCGACTCGGCGACATCGCCCCCGACTTCCAGCAGGAATCCAGCCAGGGCAGCATCAGTTTTCACCAGTGGCTGGGTGATCAGTGGGGCGTGCTGTTTTCGCACCCGGCCGACTTCACACCTGTCTGCACCACCGAGCTGGGCTTTACCGCCAAGCTGGCCGACGAGTTCGCCAAGCGCAACGTCAAGGCCATCGCCTTGTCGGTGGATCCGGTCGAGTCCCACCAGCGCTGGATCGGCGACATCGACGAGACCCAAGGCACGACCGTGAACTTTCCGATTCTGGCCGACGCGGACCGCAAGGTGTCCGAGCTTTACGATCTGATTCATCCGAACGCCAACGACACCCTGACCGTGCGCTCGCTGTTCGTCATCGATCCGAACAAGAAGGTCCGGTTGACCATCACCTATCCAGCCAGTACCGGGCGCAACTTCCACGAGATCCTGCGGGTGATCGACTCGCTGCAACTCACGGACAACCACAAGGTGGCGACTCCGGCCAACTGGCAGGATGGTGACGATGTAGTAATCGTGCCTTCGCTCAAGGACGAAGAAGAGATCAAGCAGCGCTTCCCCAAGGGCTACAAGGCGGTGAAGCCGTACCTGCGCCTGACCCCACAGCCCAACCGCTGAGCACCTGCCCTGTAGCAGCGGTGCAAGCCGCGTTCGGCGTTTGCGGTGCGTCAGATGTACCGTGTTTACCGGTGACGCGGCTTGCGCCGCTGCTACAGGGGGCGCAGTGGCTTGTATATGTTTTTATCGAATAACCAAATGAATAAATATGATTTAAAGATATAAATCCTGCCTGTTACTGTTCCCTCCATTCCGGCGACTTCTCCAGAAGCGCTCCGACTTCGCTATTCAAGGATTTACCCCATGCTCGTCGTATCTCTGGGCGGCAGCCCAAGCGTGCGCTCGCGCTCCGGTGTACTGCTGGAACGCGGCAAGCAGTGGCTGCAGCGTAAAGGCGTCGAAGTGGTGACGTTCCAGGTGCGGGACTTCCCGGCCGAAGACTTGCTGCACGCCCGTTTCGACAGCCCGCACGTACTGCATTTCATCGAGTTGGTCGGCAAGGCTGACGGCCTCATCGTGGCAACGCCGGTGTACAAGGCCTCGTTCTCCGGTGCGCTGAAGACGCTGCTGGACCTGCTCCCCGAGCGCGCCCTGAGCAACAAGGTGGTGCTGCCCGTCGCCACCGGCGGCAGCATCGCCCACATGCTGGCGGTGGACTACGCGCTCAAGCCCGTGCTGGCCTCGCTCAAGGCGCAGGAAATGCTTCAGGGCATCTTTGCCGACGACAGTCAGATCGCCTACGGCGAAGGCAGTGTCGCAGCCCAATTGGCACCGGCCCTCGAGCAGCGGCTGGAAAGCGCCCTGGAGGAATTCCACGCCTTCCTGCTGCGTCGACCCCAGACCCATGACCCGGCCTTGCTCACGCAAAGCCTGCGCAGTGCCCGCTGGAGCATCTGAACCGAACTGCCGTATCCACCTTACTCGCCCGCCAACGGGCAAGCAGGTGCAACCCAATTCCCTCTGCAAAAGGAGAGTGCCATGCGCACCCTGTTCTTGCGTCGTGGTGTGGTCGCACTGTTTGCTGCGGCTGTGTCGTTCGGCGCCATTACCCAGGCCCAGGCTGAAACCCTGCGCATCGGTTATCAGAAATACGGCACGCTGGTGCTGCTCAAGGCCAAGGGCACGCTGGAGAAGCGTCTCGCGGCACAGGGCGTGGACGTCAAATGGACCGAGTTTCCCGGCGGGCCGCAACTGCTCGAAGGCCTCAACGTCGGCTCGATCGATTTCGGCGTGACCGGAGAAACCCCGCCGGTGTTCGCCCAGGCCGCCGGTGCCGATCTGCTGTACGTGGCCTACGAGCCGCCAGCCCCGACCAGCGAAGCGATCCTGGTGCCCAAGGATTCGACCATCCGCTCGGTCAG
This sequence comes from Pseudomonas sp. UBA6276, assembly GCF_002438365.1. Classification (NCBI taxonomy): domain Bacteria; kingdom Pseudomonadati; phylum Pseudomonadota; class Gammaproteobacteria; order Pseudomonadales; family Pseudomonadaceae; genus Pseudomonas; species Pseudomonas sp. UBA6276. The sequence continues at coordinate 5,880 of NZ_DJUS01000117.1, read as the reverse complement.
TGAGCTCAAAGGCAAGAAGGTCGCGCTGAACAAGGGCTCCAACGTGCATTACCTGCTGGTGCGCGCGCTGGAGGAGGCGGGGCTCAAGTATTCCGACATCCAGACCGTCTACCTGCCGCCTTCCGACGCGCGCGCCGCCTTCGAGCGCGGCAGCGTCGATGCGTGGGTCATCTGGGACCCCTACCAGGCCGCTGCGGAGCAGCAGTTGCAGGCCCGCACCCTGCGTGACGGTCAAGGCATCGTCGACAACCTGCAGTTCTACCTCGCGACCAAGCCCTATGCCCAGAAGCACCCGGAGGTGATCACCGCCCTGGTCGAAGAAGTCCGCGCGGTGGGTGAATGGTCCAAGGCCCACCCCGAAGAAGTGACCGCCCAGGTCGCGCCGCTGCTGGGCCTGCCTGCCGACATCACCCTGACCTCGGTGAAGCGCCAGGGTTACGGTGCGCAGTTTCTCAACCCGCAGACCGTTGCCGCGCAGCAGAAGATCGCCGACAGCTTTCACCAGCTCAAGCTGATCCCCAAGCCGCTGCGCATTCAGGATGTGATCTGGACACCGCCGGCCATTGTAGCCAAGGCGCCGTGAATCGCCCCGTTTCAGCCACTGCACAATTGCACCGGTGCCACGGCACCGGTTTCGAGCCACGTCAGGAGACAACTCCATGAGCCTCAACATTTTCTGGTTTCTTCCCACCCACGGCGACGGCCATTACCTGGGCACCGCCGAAGGCGCGCGGGCGGTCGACCATGGGTATCTGCAACAGATCGCCCAGGCCGCCGATCGCCTGGGCTACGGCGGCGTACTGATTCCGACCGGGCGTTCGTGCGAAGACTCCTGGCTGGTGGCGGCCTCATTGATTCCGGTCACCCAGCGCCTGAAGTTTCTGGTGGCCCTGCGTCCGGGCATCATTTCGCCCACCGTGGCGGCGCGTCAGGCCGCGACCCTGGACCGGCTGTCCAATGGCCGCGCACTGTTCAATCTGGTCACCGGCGGCGACCCGGATGAGCTGTCCGGCGACGGGCTGTTCCTCACCCATGAGGAACGCTATGAAGCCTCGGTGGAATTCACCCGCATCTGGCGTCGTGTGCTGGAAGGCGAAACCGTCGACTACGATGGCAAGCACCTCACCGTCAAAGGCGCCAAACTGCTTTATCCCCCGGTGCAGCAGCCACGTCCGCCGCTGTACTTCGGCGGCTCTTCCGACGCCGCCCAGGACCTTGCCGCCGAACAGGTGGAGATGTACCTGACCTGGGGTGAACCGCCAGCGGCCGTGGCCGAGAAGATTGCCCAGGTGCGCGAGAAGGCGGCCAAGCTCGGCCGCACCGTACGGTTCGGGATTCGCCTGCACGTGATCGTGCGGGAAACCAACGAAGAAGCCTGGCACGCCGCCGAACGGCTGATCGCCCATGTCGACGACGACACCATTGCCCGTGCCCAGGCCTCGCTGGCGCGCTTCGACTCTGTAGGCCAACAGCGCATGGCTGCGTTGCATGGCGGCAGCAAGGACAAGCTGGAGGTGAGCCCCAACCTGTGGGCCGGCGTCGGCCTGGTTCGTGGTGGCGCCGGTACCGCGCTGGTCGGTGATGGTCCGACCGTGGCCGAGCGGGTCAAGGAGTACGCCGCGCTGGGCATCGACACCTTTATCTTCTCCGGCTACCCGCATCTGGAAGAGTCGTACCGCGTGGCCGAGTTGCTGTTCCCGCACCTGGACGTGCAGCGCCCCGAGACACCGACCGGCGCCAATTACGTCAGCCCCTTCGGTGAGATGGTGGCCAATGACATCTTGCCCAAGGCCGCGGCCAAGCGCTGAGAATCTGTCATGAGTACATCAAGCAAAATCATCCACCGGCTGGCGCCCTGGGCGCTGCCAGTGGGCCTGCTGTTGATCTGGCAGGTGGCGGTCAGCGTCGGCTGGCTGTCGACACGTATCCTGCCGGCGCCCAGCGCGGTGTTCGAGGCGGGTGTGGCGTTGTTCAAGTCCGGGGAGATCTGGACGCATCTGGCCATCAGTGGCTGGCGCGCCGGCATCGGCTTTGCCATCGGTGGCGGCATCGGCCTGGTATTGGGGCTGATCAGCGGCCTGTCGCGCTGGGGCGAGCGCCTGCTCGACACCTCGGTGCAGATGATCCGCAACGTCCCGCACCTGGCGCTCATTCCGCTGGTGATCCTGTGGTTCGGTATCGACGAGTCGGCGAAGATCTTTCTGGTGGCCTTGGGCACATTGTTCCCGATCTACCTGAACACCTACCACGGCATCAAGAACGCCGACCCCGCGTTGGTAGAAATGGCTCGCAGCTATGGCCTGTCCGGGTTTCGTCTGTTCTGGCAGGTGATCCTGCCCGGAGCCTTGCCTTCCATTCTGGTCGGCGTGCGTTTCGCCCTGGGTCTGATGTGGCTGACGCTGATCGTGGCGGAAACCATTTCCGCCAGCTCGGGCATCGGCTACCTGGCCATGAACGCGCGTGAATTCCTGCAGACCGACGTCGTGGTCCTGGCCATCGTGTTGTATGCGATTCTCGGCAAACTGGCCGATCTGGCGGCGCGTGGGCTGGAACGGGTGTGGTTGCGCTGGCATCCGGCCTATCAAACCAAGGGAGGTGCGGCATGACCGTGTTCAAGGAACAACCGCAGAACCTGCGGCGCGGGATTCCCCTGGCGGTTCGTCAGTTGCGCAAGACCTTTGGCGAGCGCGAGGTGCTGCGCGACATCGACCTGAACATCCCGGCCGGGCAGTTCGTGGCCATCGTCGGTCGCAGCGGTTGCGGCAAGAGCACCTTGCTGCGTCTGCTGGCGGCCCTCGACCAGCCTACCAGCGGCCAGCTGCTGGCCGGCTCGGGTCCGCTCAGTGAGGCGCGCAACGATACTCGGCTGATGTTTCAGGAAGCTCGCTTGTTGCCGTGGAAACGGGTCATCGACAACGTTGGCCTGGGGCTTTCCGGCAATTGGCGCGAGCAGGCCCTGCAGGCGCTCGAAGCGGTGGGGCTGGCCGAACGTGCCAATGAATGGCCGGCGGCGCTGTCGGGGGGGCAGAAGCAGCGTGTGGCCTTGGCGCGGGCGCTGATCCACAAGCCGCGGCTGTTGCTGCTGGACGAACCCTTGGGTGCTCTGGATGCCTTGACGCGGATCGAGATGCAGCAGTTGATCGAGAGCCTGTGGCGCAAGCACGGCTTCACCGTGTTGCTGGTGACCCATGATGTGTCCGAAGCCGTGGCGATTGCCGACCGGGTGATTCTGATCGAGGAGGGGCGTATCGGTCTGGATCTGGCCGTCGAGCTGCCGCGGCCGCGGGCTCGCGGTTCTCATCGCCTGGCGGCGTTGGAAACCGAAGTACTCAATCGGGTATTGGCGTTACCGGGCAATCCACCGGAGCCAGAGCCCCCGTCACCATTGCCGACCCAGTTGCGCTGGGCGCGTTGAACCGGACGCGGTACGTCAGGTAGTCCGCACACACCGCCGACGCGGCTCGCGCCGCTGCTACAGGGATTGCATATCCAGAAGATACGGTGATCCCCTGTAGCAGCGGCGCAAGCCGCGTCCGGTTGCGATGCGGTGCACCTGCCGCACCGCAATCCAGGAGACACGAGGGACCTATGTAGCAGCGGCGCAAGCCGCGTCCGGGGACGACGCGGTATACCTGCTGCACCGCAGCCCAGCAAATGCGTTCGTGAACACCGCGGCATGGCAGGCATACCGCGGCACCCGGCCGTTACACCGTGTGCAGGTACCAGTTGTATTCCAAATCCGAGATGGAGTGTTCGAACTCTTCCAGCTCACTTTCCTTGCAGGCCACGAAGATATCGATGTATTTCGGATCGATGTACTTGGCCAGCACCTCGCTGTCGTCCAGCAGGCGCAGGGCATCGCGCAGGTTGGTCGGCAGGCTCTGCTCGTTCTGCTCGTAGGAGTTGCCCGTCACCGGCTCATTGGGCTCGACCTGGTTGGTCAGGCCATGGTGCACGCCAGCCAGAACCGCAGCCATCAGCAGGTAGGGATTGGCATCGGCACCGGCGACGCGGTGTTCCAGGCGCACGGCATCCGGTGTCCCGGTGGGCACGCGTAGCGCCACGGTCCGATTGTCCAGGCCCCAGCACGGGGAGTTGGGCACATAGAACTGAGCACCGAAGCGGCGGTACGAATTGACGTTCGGGCACAGGAACGCCATCGACGCGGGCAGGGTCTCGAGCACACCGCCGATCGCGTGACGCAATGCGGCGTTCTGCTCGGGATCCTCACTGGTGAAAATGTTCTTGCCGTCCTTGTCCAGGATCGAGATGTGCACGTGCAAACCGTTGCCCGCCTGGCCCGGGTAAGGCTTGGCCATGAACGTGGTGTCCATCTCATGGTCGTAGGCGATGTTCTTGATCAGGCGCTTGAGCAGCACCGCATAGTCGCAGGCCTTCATCGCATCGGCGACGTGGTGCAGATTGACCTCGAACTGCGCCGGCGCACTTTCCTTGACGATGGCGTCGGCCGGAATGCCTTGTTCCTTCGCCCCTTCCAGAATGTCCTGCAGACAGTCCACGTACTCGTCCAGATCGTCGATCAGATACACCTGGGTCGAATGCGGACGCTTGCCGGAAATGGGTGAGCGCGGTGGTTGCGGGCGACCGTTCACGTTCTCCTGGTCGATCAGGTAGAACTCCAGCTCGAACGCGGCGCAGATGGTCAGGCCCATGGCGTCGAATTTCTCGACGACCTGGCGCAGCACTTCACGCGGATCGGCGAAGAAGGGTTCGCCTTCGAGTTCGTGCATGGTCATCAGCAACTGCGCAGTAGGGCGCTTCTGCCAAGGCTCGTTGCACAGGGTGTCGGGGATGGGATAGCAGATCCGATCGGCATCGCCGATGTCCAGGCCAAGGCCGGTGCTTTCCACGGTGGAGCCGTTGATGTCCAGAGCAAACAGCGAGGCGGGCAGATTGATGCCTTTCTCGTAAACCTTGTGGAGGCTGGTGCGTTCGATGCGCTTGCCGCGCACCACACCATTCATATCTGCAATCAGAAGGTCGACGTACAGAACCTCAGGATGTTCCTTAAGGAATGCGTTCGCTTCGTTGAGCTGAACGGCACGCGGGGGTACCGACATGATGCAACACCTTTGTTGTTAAAAATATCAATCATTGGGTTGAGCAGGTTTCAGTCAATCCGAAAGCCAACATGAAGTCAAGCGAGCCAGGTTTTGCCCTGAAAGGGCGCTGTTGAGCCTCTTTTGCTGCATATCAGGGCGCGCGTGACAGGCAATTAAGGCACTTTGCAACTGCATGAAAAGTGCACGGTGAAGTTTGCAGGTCGAGAGTTGTGGAAAAAAATGAACAAGGCTAAGCTCGTTTTCAACCCGTCATTTCAATAAGACCGAGGGTGAATCATGGCACGCCTGCCATTATCTGATTTCAGTCGCTGCAGCCGCCGGTTGCCAGCGGCCAGAATAATTGACAGCCCACGGCGTTGCGTCTCTGTTTTTTTGTCCGTCATGTACTGCCTTTGCCCTGAAACCGCTACCCTGAGCCTCACGTTCCGGCCGGGTATCGAAAGGCCGGGCGGGCATCGTGGTGCCCTCGCTTGACCGCTTTTCCAACGACGCCCATGCGTCAACAAGTGCCTGGCTCGCCGCGAGCCGGGTTAATGGCCTCCTGAGGTATTTATGAGTCCCAACCTCGACCAGCTCACCGATTGGTTGAAAGAACACAAGATCACCGAAGTCGAATGCCTGATCGGCGACCTCACCGGGATCACCCGCGGCAAGATCTCCCCGACCAACAAGTTCATCGCCGAAAAGGGCATGCGCTTGCCGGAAAGTGTTTTATTGCAAACTGTGACCGGCGATTACGTGGAAGACGACATCTACTACGAATTGCTCGACCCCGCCGACATCGACATGATCTGCC
>NZ_DJUS01000148.1:0-38477 GCF_002438365.1 Pseudomonas sp. UBA6276 | reverse complement strand
GGCGATGCAGCTTGCCGCGCAGGCCGTCGCGTTGGGCGACGCCATTGGCCAGTGCCTCGACCAGCGGGCCGGCAGCGACCAGCGCGTTGTAGTCCTGCTCCATGCGGCGTACGTCGCGGAAGGCCTCTTCACAGGCGGCGATGTAGTCGACGCTGCCTGAGCGCAGGCTGTGCTCGAAGGCATCGAGGAACAGCTGCTTGAGTTTGGCCGCGGTGATTTCGCGCATGTGCAGCAGGTTGATGAACAGGGCGCGGAAGGTTTTCAGGCTCTGCTCGCTGGTCGAGCGCAGGGGGATCAGGGTGAGGTCGAGCGGTACGCTGGTGTGGCCGCCGACCAGCAGGCGACGCAGCTCTTCGGGTTTGAGCTCATAGGCCTTGAGGTTGTGGCGTTCGAGGTTGCTGAACAGCTCTTTCTGGCGCAGACAGGTACCGTCCTGCTGGTAATGCGCCAGACTCAGTTCGCCTGCATAGGCAAAGAACTGATGGCCGAAGCCCCCGCCAGGACCGCGACCGACCACGCCGATGACATGGGGGCCATGGGCCAGGACGACTTCGCAGAGGATGTAGCTGGTATCGGTGGCGAAATAGAAGCGACGCGACTGCTCCAGGGTGTACTTGCCGAAACTCATGTCGGACATGCGCGCCAGGATCGGGAACTGCAGNNAGGTTGTTGGCGCCGTAGACCGAGAGCGGCTGCTCCAGCGGGAACAGGCCCAGGCTGTAGCCGGCAGTGTTGAGCAAGGCGAAGCGGCGGATGCCGTAGCGTTCCTGGGTCATGTGTCGAGCTCCTGTCGCTCTTGGGCTATGGCGAGGGCCAAGGCCTGTTCGTCGCTGATGTCATCGCCGTCATCGGTGTCGTCACCGGCCAGCATCGGCACCGGCAGGGGCAGGGCGCTGTGCAGGCTGGCGGCCAGGTCGCGGTCCTGCTGCACCGATAGGCACACATCGAGGAAGCGATGCATCGGCGCCAGGAAGCGATAGATGCCATTGTCTTCGGCGGTGAAGCCGAGTTGGGTCATGCGCCGCAGGATCTTCTCTTCCAGTTCTTCCTGGGTCTGCACTTCGGCCTGCAGGAACAGGTCGCGGTATTTGTCCAGCAGGGCCGGCAGTTCGTCGCGCCCCAGGCTGCCGCCATCGAGTACGGCAATCGGATCGCGGCCTTGATCGGCCAGGTGCTCCACCAGGATGAAGGTGAACAGGGACAGACGCTGCGCGGTCTTGTTGACCTGAGCGGCGGCCAGCTCTGGAACGAAGTAGTAGAAGCCGCGGGTGTCGCAGACCAGTTCGAAGCCCAGGGCCTTGAACAGGCCGCGGTACACGTCCTGCTGGGTCGAGAGTTGCGAGTAGAGCTCCGGGTCGCGGCGGCTGATGTGAAAGCCTTTGAGCAGCTCGCGAAAGATCGGCGCCAGGTGGGTCAGTTCGTTGAGGTCAAGATGCATGTTCGGTGCTCGCGGAGTGTGCCGGGGTGACCGCTGTGGCGGGCTCGGCGCTGGAAAGCAGGGCGAAGGAGCGCAGGCTCAGCTGGTGCTCGCGGGTATGGTAGTCACGGCGTTCGAGGCGTTGGCGGGCAAAGCGCTTGTCTCGTGACAGGCGCGAGAACCAGTACAGCAGCTCATCGGTGGCGCCATCGGGTTCCTGGTCGAGCAGCCAGAGCATCAGGTCGGGCATCGGCAGGGCGTTTTCGCAACGTTCGAGCATTTCCTTGACCGTGCGGGGTGCGCGCTGGCTGCCTGCGGTGTCGCTCTTGTGCGCCTTGGGAAAGGGCGCGGGCTTGGCTTCGAAGCGGGCGAGGGCGTAGACGTAGGCTTCGACCTGGCTGGCGCTGCCCAGGAATGTGCTCTGCGGACGGCTGAACAATGGCAGGGCGGCCTGGGGGACGGCGTCCAGGCCTTTGCGGCGAATGGCCGAGAGTGCGAGGGCTGCGCCGCGGGTCACGGCGTTGTGCCGACGTGCTTCCTCGCGCAGGGGTAGCAGCAGTTCACGGGCATGGCGCAGGGTCAGCTGCGCGCACGTCTGCATTTCGAGAATGCGCGCGTGGGTGCGCAACAGCATGTCGTCATCGACCAGGTGACCAAGGCGCTGCTGTTCACCGAGCAAACGCAGCAGGACGTTTTCGACCTTGCGCACGCCTTGCTCGAAGGCGCCGTCGGCGTTGACCAGTTGGATCATGGGTTCGACGTATTCATCCCATGTCGCGAGGACCTCGGCGTAGCGCTGGCGCAGGTCAACCTGGCGATCGCGGGTCTTGGCCCGCTCGGCTACGGCCACCAGCGCCTGCTCGTCATTGGCCAGTTTTTTCAGCACATCGCGCACGCGCATGTCGAGCAGTCGCAGCTGGCGAGCCAGGTCGTTGCCATCGCGAACGTCGAAGGCATCCTGTATGTGCCCGGCCAAACGTTCGAGGTGGCGCAGGTAGGCTTCGATCTCCAGGCACAGGCCCAGGCGGTGTTCGCGCCGCAGGTAGGCGAGGAAGTCGTGGATCTGCGCGTTGAGCTCGAAGCGGTTGGGGCTTTTCGCGACGGGTACCAGGATGTCCAGCCGGATCCAGGTGTCGAGCAGGCTGGTGATCTCCTGGGCAGTGCTGTCCAGGCGTTGTGCAGCCAGCTGCTGACGCAGCTCGACAAGGCTCAGGGTACCTTGGTCGAAGTGCTCGCACAGCGGCTCCAGCAGGGCCCAGTGGTCGGCGAGGGCGCGCAGCACGCGCTTGGGTTCGATCATCGGCTGGTCGACTCGTGCCAGGTTAAAGGGTCGCGATTGTACTGCATGATGGGGCGGGTTTTGGTGCTGCGCGCGAGCGCTTGTGTAAAACGTGGCGGCACATCGTGTCGAACATCGGTAGAATCCACCGCCTCGACTTACCCACAGATGGCTGACCCTTTGCTCAACGAGTCCCGTCGCCGCGCCTATCTGGACGCCATGCAGGTAGTGCATTGGCTGCCCCGTACCGAGCTGCCGTTCGCAGCGCCTTCGCGTGCCTGTGTACTTGCGCATGTCGAGGTGTTGCCGTCGCCTCTGGAGCCTGCCGAGCAGGCGGCGGTGACCTCGGCGCTGCCGAATGCTCCGCGCGCGGTGGAGCCTGCGATGCCCGATCCGGCCAAGGTTCAGCGGCCCAGGATCGAGGTGCCGCGGCCCAGCGTTGCACGTCCAGCCGTGGCTGCTGTGGCCGAAGAGGCCGTCGAGGCACCGGTCGCCAAACCGGTCAGTGCGCCGCCGCGTTTTGCCTTGCAGGTGCTGCGCGCCGGTCCTTGCTTGGTGCTGGTGGAGCTGGCGACGGGTCAGGCGTTCCAGAGCCGCGATCCTTCGTACCTGCTGCTCAAGGATATGCTGCGCGCTGCCGGCCTGCCCGATGCGCCGCAGATTCTGGGCGAGCCGATCCGCTGGCCGTTTCTGCAGCGCGGCCAGTTGGACCAGGGGCCGGATGCGGCCTGCGATTTCGTACAGGGCTTCGTCATGGCGCAGCTGGAGCAGGCACCGTGCACGTGCCTGTGGTTGGTCGGGTTGCCGGCAATTCGTTTTGCCGGGCGTGCCAATGCCGAGGATTACAACCGCGAGCTGGAAGTGGAAGGGCTTGGGCTGGCCTGGGCCGTGCCGGGTCTTGAGCTGTTGATGGATGAACCCGAGCGCAAGGCTGCCGTGTGGCAGGCGATGCGCCGTCTGTTACCGCGTTGGAAAAACCGTGATGAGTGATGCCGTAAGCTTTCGCCGAATGACCGAAGCGGATCTGGATGCCGTACTCAAGATCGAATTCGCTGCCTACACCCATCCGTGGACGCGGGGCATCTTTCTCGATGGTTTGAAATCATACGAAATCTGGTTGATGTTCGACGGCCAGCAACAGGTGGGCCATGGCGTGCTCAACGTCATCATCGACGAAGCTCATCTGCTGAACATCACCGTGAAGCCGGAAAACCAGGGCCGTGGGCTGGGTTTGAAGTTGCTTGAGCGGCTGATGTCGCGAGCCTACGAGCTGGGCGGGCGTGAGTGCTTTCTGGAGCTGCGCGCCAGCAATCAGTCGGCGTACCGCCTGTACGAGCGCTATGGCTTCAACGAGATCGGCAAGCGTCGGGACTACTACCCCATGGCCGGTGGGCGCGAGGATGCGCTGGTCATGGCCTGTACGTTGTTCGAATGACTGCTTTGTTCAAGTAAGCGCCACCGATCACTGCCCTGCAGGAACCTGGGAAAGTGATCGGTGTGGACGCTGGCCTCAGCGTTTGCCGTCGAGCGGATCGATCAGGGCCAGTTCTTCTTCATCCAAGCCATCGCCGCCGCCAATGTCATCTTCATCGACGAAGCTCAGTTCCTGATCAGCGGGACCGCTTTCGCCTGGCTCGTTGGGCGAACGTGCGCCATCTTCGTGGATCAATGTTTCTGGGCTCAGGTCGTCATCGGTCGGATTGTGATCATCCATCGAGGCGCCGGTCAGGCCTGCTTCGCGTACGCGCTCTTCAGGGACCAGATGCTCCAGCTCGTCGTCGGGAATGGTGTCGCCGATCCTGCCGGTGGGACCGTCCGTGTCATCGAAATCCAGCTCGCGGACTTGGCCCATGCGATCTTCGGTGTCGTCGATCGGGTTAGGTTGTGGCGCATCGTAGGGGCGATGGGAGTCAGTCATTACGGCAATCCTCTGGTGTGTGTCTAGATAGGGTTGACCCTCATGCGGCTGGAAAGATTCAGCGTGATTTGTGGGGACCGACCGTGACCTTGTGCGGCGCTGGCCAGTCATAATCCAAATCATTCTTGAGGCTTGAACATGCATGATCTACAGGAACTGATCGACAACAACGCGCGCTGGGCCGAGGCGATCAAGGAAGAAGATCCGGAGTTCTTCGCCAAGCTGGCGCGTCAGCAGACCCCGGAGTTTCTCTGGATCGGCTGCTCGGACGCCCGGGTGCCAGCCAACGAGATCGTGGGCATGCTGCCGGGTGATCTGTTCGTGCACCGCAACGTGGCCAACGTGGTGCTGCACACCGATCTGAACTGCATGTCGGTGATCCAGTACGCGGTCGATGTGCTCAAGGTCAAACACATCTTGGTGACCGGCCATTACGGCTGCGGCGGCGTGCGCGCAGCGATGCAGGATCGCCAGCTGGGCTTGATCGATGGCTGGCTGCGGACCATTCGCGACCTGTACTACGAGCACCGCAAGGTGCTGGCGACCTTGCCGACCGAAGAGGAGCAGGTCGACCGTCTGTGCGAACTCAACGTCATTCAGCAGGTGGCCAACGTCGGGCATACCAGCATCGTTCAGAACGCCTGGCACCGCGGTCAGGAGCTGTCGGTGCATGGCTGCATCTACGGCATCAAGGATGGCCGCTGGAAGAGCCTGGACGTGACCATCAGTGGCTTCGATCAACTGCCGCCGCAATACCGTCTGCGCGCGCTGGATTGATGGGCAGGAACGAGTGGGCCCGATTCGGGTTCTGAACGGGATGGGGCGGCGACGCGAGTCGCGGCCCTACCGGTAATCAAACGCGAAGCGAAGGAGGCACGATGAAGTCTTATGGCTGGCTTGCACTGATGGCTGCTATGTCGATCGGTAGCGCCAATGCGGCATCCAAGGAAGTCCAGATGAATCTGGTCAGCGCCGAGGGCGCGCCACAGCCGATCGGCACGGTGATGATCGAGGAAACGCCGTACGGGCTGGAGTTCACGCCGCAGCTCAAGTCGCTGCCGGCAGGCGTGCATGGTTTCCACGTACATGCCAATGGCAGCTGCGCGGCGGCGATGAAGGACGGCAAGATGTCGGCTGCGGAAGCGGCAGGCGGGCACTTCGATCCACAGAAGACCGGCAAGCACCTGGGCCCCTATGATGCCAAAGGTCACCTGGGGGATCTGCCCGCGATCTACGTGAATGCTGATGGCACCGCGAACTATCCGGTGCTGGCGCCGCGCTTGAAGAAATTGAGCGAAGTGGAAGGGCATGCGTTGATGGTGCATGCCGGTGGTGACAACCATTCCGATTCACCGGCACCGCTGGGTGGTGGTGCGGCGCGGATGGCTTGTGGGGTGATTTGATCGGGGTGTGAGGTTCGGGGGCGGGGGTGCGGCCTTCGCGGGCAGAGGGCGCTCCCACAGGGTCTACGCTGAGTAGGGTGGTCGTCAGAGCTGGACGGGTGTGAGCACCGGTTCGCCACTGAAGAACGCGCTCAGGTTGCGTTCTACCATTGTCACCGTGTCTCGCGTGGCTTCTGGTGAGAGGCCTGCCACGTGAGGCGTCAGGATGACGTTGTGCAGCGTCTTGAAGGCGTCTGGTACGTTGGGCTCGTCGTCGAACACGTCCAGCGCCGCACCGGCTATGGTGTTGGTTTGCAGAGCCGTCAGTAGATCGCCCGTCGCCACCACGCTGCCGCGGGCGATGTTTACCACAAACCCCTGCGGACCCAGTGCTTTCAGCACGCTGGCGTCGACAATGGCGCGGGTTTGCGCGCCGCCCGGTGTGGCAATCACCAAAATATCGCTGACTGCGGCCAGCTCTACCGGGCTGGCGCAGTACCCATAGTCGACATCATCGCGTCGCGTGCGGTTGTGGTAGTGCACGCTCATGTCGAAACCCAACGCGGCGCGCTTGGCGATTGCCAGGCCGACGGCTCCCAGCCCGATGATGCCCAGCCGCTTGCCGGCCACCGAGGGGCGCATGCTCTTGACCCACTCGCCACGCCGGACCGACGCATCGGCGCGCGGGATATCGCGCATCAGGGCCAGCAAGAGCGCCAGGGTGTGGTCAGCCACCGAGGATGCATTCACCCCAGCGCCGTTGGTCACGGTCAAGCCGTGTGCCTTGGCGGCTGACAGATCGACGTTCTCGTAGCCTGCGCCCAGTACGCAGATGATGCGCAGCTTGGGCAGCGCCGCCATCTCATCCGCGGTCAAACCCAGCGGGCCACGGGTGAGCACGGCATCGATGCGGTCCGCGTGGTCGGCGATCGCCTTGGCACGCTCGGCAGGCGAGGGCGCCATGATCAGGTTGTAGCCTTGATCTTCGAGAATCGACACGTAGTCGTTGATGGTTTCGACCAGCACCAGCACCGTTGCACGCATGGAGACCTCCGGGAGGGGAAATGAAGGTCATGGTAGCAAGTTGTGGTCATGTGGAAATGCGCGCATAAAAAAAGGGCCTACCTTTCGGTAAGCCCTTTTTCGTACTTGGTGGCTACACAGGGACTTGAACCCCGGACCCCAGCATTATGAATGCTATGCTCTAACCAACTGAGCTATGTAGCCAAGTGGCGCGCATTATTCGCTTGAAACGGGATTGTGTCAACACCCCTTTGCAAAATATTTATGCGTGCGATCAAACGCTTAGGCCATGCGCGGGTACAAGGGGGCGCGCGGCGCGGCAATCAGCCACCGAACCAGCCCAGCTTGATGACGAAGATGATCGACAGCACGACCAGTGCCGAATTGAGTTCGCGCCATTTGCCGCTCAGCAGTTTGACCGCCGTCCAGGTGATGAAACCGAACGCGATGCCGTTGGCGATCGAGTAGGTCAGCGGCATGGCCAGCGCGGTGACGACGACGGGGGCGGCAACGGTGATGTCGTCCCAGTCGATTTCTGCCAGCCCCGACGCCATCAGTACCGCCACGAACAGTAGGGCGGGGGCGGTGGCGAATGCTGGAACGCTGCCGGCCAAGGGCGCAAAGAACAGCGCCAGGAGGAACAGGCAGGCGACCACGATGGCGGTCAGGCCGGTTCGCCCGCCGGCGCTGACGCCCGCTGCCGACTCGATGTAGCTGGTGGTGGTCGAGGTGCCCAGCAGCGAGCCGGCCAGTGCGGCGGTGCTGTCGGCGATCAGGGCGCGGCCCATTTTCGGCATGTGGCCGTCCTTGCCCATCAGGCCGGCACGCTTGGCCACGCCGATGAGGGTGCCGGAGTTGTCGAACAAATCGACGAAGAGGAAGGCGAAGATCACGCTGATCAGGCCGACGTCGAACGCACCCTTGATGTCCAGTTGCAGGAAGGTCGGCGCCAATGATGGCGGCATCGATACCACGCCGCCGAACGGCGTGATGCCGAGCACGATGGACAGCACGGTGATCAGCAGGATGCCGATCAGCACCGAGCCGCGGACCTTGAGCGCTTCCAGGGCAACGATGATGAAGAAGCCGAGGATCGCCAGGACCGGCTCGGGTTTCGAAAGGTCACCCATGCCGACCAGGGTGGCCGGATTGGCGACCACGATCTTGGCGTTTTGTAGTGCGATCAGCGCCAGGAACAGGCCGATGCCTGCGGCGATGGCTGAACGCAGTGGCAAGGGAATGCTGTTGATGATCCATTCGCGGATGCGGAAGATCGACAGGAGGAAGAAGCACACGGCCGAGATGAACACCGCGCCCAGTGCCACCTGCCAGCTGTGGCCCAGGTGCAGGACCACGGTGTAGGTGAAGAACGCATTGAGGCCCATGCCCGGCGCCAGGGCGATCGGGTAGTTGGCGATCAGGCCCATGACCGTCGAGCCGATGGCCGCGGCCAGGCAGGTGGCGACGAACAGGGCACCCTTGTCCATGCCGGTTTCGCCCAGGATGCTGGGGTTGACGAACAAGATGTAGGCCATGGCCAGGAAGGTGGTGACCCCGGCGAGGATTTCCGTGCGCACGGTGGTGTTGTGCGCCTTGAGCTTGAAGAATGAGTCCAGCATGTTGCTCCCCTGGGACGATGGACGCCGGATCGTGCGGCGACGGTGTGTGTAGCGAGCCAGCCTGAGCGAGCGTTGGCGTGTGCTGAAACATAACTGTGTGGTCAGCTTTTGCGGTTTGCGTGTAGCAGGTTCCGGGCCATGTCATTGGAGGCGGTGTTTGCGCGCCATCGGTAATGCGTTACGGCTCTCTTGCCACTTCCGGTTACACATTCTTTGCACTGATTGGAAGCAGGGAGTCGGGGGCTTCTGCACCAAAGCGGAGCCGCGCCAGCGGTGGGGCGATCCAGGGTACGGGCAAAGCCGAGGGAAGATGATTGGTCTGAATCTTGCTGAGATGGCATTTTGCTGGCGCCACGTTTCCGTAGGTACCTGCAGTCTCCGTGGAGTTGTCGGACATGCATGCTTTGTTGTCGCCGGGTATCCGGTTGCTGGGTCGCTATGGTTTCGCGCGCAAGTTTCAGCTGCTGTTTCTCCTGTTCATGCTGCCGCTGGTAGGCAGTCTGTGGCTGTTGGGGGAAGACTTTCGCGACCGGCTGGCGGTCATCAATGCCGAGCGCAGCGGCGTGCATCAGTTGCTGGCACTCGACAGCCTGGATGCGCAGCTGTCGGCGCAGCGCAACCGTGCCGCGCGCTGGAAAGCGGTGGATATCCAGCGCCAGCCAACGCCCGAGGCGCAGGCGTCGATCGCTGCGCTGGAGGCGGCCACGCCGGGGATCCAAGCGTCGCTCGACAAGCTGGGCAGTGAGCTGGCGCGCGAAAAGGCGCCTGCCGATACCCTGGAGCGGCTGCAAGCGGTACAAGCCGCGACCAAGGGTCTGGACTTGGCGAGCCTGCGCCAGGTGGGTTGGTGGCCTGACGGCTACGATCGCTTCACGGCCGCGCTGACGTCGGTGCAGGTGCTGCGCGAGCAGATCGCCATGGCCAGCGGATTGATCGTCGATCCGTGGCGAGAAACCTATCTCCTGATGCAGATCGCGACCCAGCAGGCGCCTGATCTGATCGAGCGCGTCGGACGGTTGGGCAGCATTGGTCATTCGTCATTGGTAGCGGGGCAGTTCAGCCTGCAGAGTCGTCTGCAGATGCGTGATCTGCGCAGCCGCATCAACGATGCGCGCGAGCAGCTGGTGAAAGCCGGCGGCGCCTTGCAGCAGCGCTTGCCGGAGCAACTGCGTGGCTGGGACGAGCAGTATCAGAAAGCGCTGGGTACGTTGGACGGCGAGTTGAAGCGTCTGGACGAGAATCTGTTCGGCGGCGACATCAAGCTGTCTGCCGCGCAGTTCGAAAGCAGTATCGACGGCATGCTGGGCGCCCTGAACGAACTGCGTCACGAGTCGCTGAAGTCGTTGGAATGGCGGCTGGATCACTATCACGATCAGGCCGTTCGCCAGTTGATTCCAGGCGCTGCGGTATTCGCCCTGTTGCTGTTGGCCGCGTTGTACTTGTTCGTGTGCCTGCAGGCGTCGATTCGGCGCAGCGCCAGCGGGATCACCACGCTGGCGCAATCGCTGCGCGATGGCGATCTGAGTGTTCAGGTAGCGGTGCAGGGGCGTGACGAGCTCGCAGCGATCAGTACCGCGCTCAATGCCGCCGTGGTGCAATTGCGTGGCAGTCTGCTGGGGGTCAACCACGAGACCGTGCAGTTGAGCCAGGCGGTGGTGACGCTCAATAGCCAATCCAGCGGCACGCTCGATGAAGTAGAGGCGCAGCAGCAACAGATCAGCCAGATCGCGGCGGCGGCCACGCAGCTGGCCGCCACTTCACAAGGCGTGGCCCGCAGTTGCGAGGAGGCTTCGGGCAGTGCGCAGCACACCCGGCAGATTGCCGAAGACAGCAGCCGCGACAGCCAACGCACCACCGCAAGTATTCAGCAGCTCAACCAGCGTTTGAACGACACGGCGCAGGCGCTTGGCCGGGTGAGTGAACAGGGGCAGCAGATCCAGTCGGTGGTGGATGCGATTCGCGGTATTGCCGAACAGACCAATCTGCTGGCGCTCAATGCGGCCATCGAGGCGGCCCGGGCAGGCGAGCAGGGGCGCGGCTTTGCGGTGGTGGCCGATGAGGTGCGCAGCCTGTCGCAGCGCACGCAAGCGTCCACCGGGCAGATTGCCGGGACGGTGGAAAGCCTGCGTTCGACGGTCAAGCAGGCCGTGGACCTGATGCAGGCCGCGTGTGGGCAGGCGCAGGTCGATGCGCAGTCGGTGATGGGCCTGGGTGAGCGCCTGGGTGAGATTGCCGGAGCGGTACAAGGGGTGACCGATACCCTGGCGCAGATCGCCACGGCGGTTGAGGAGCAGGCCGCTACAGCCGATGAGGTGAGCAGCAATATCCAGCAGGTGGATCAGGCCGCGGTGCGCCTGCTCGAGGGTGCGCGGGCTGTGAACCAGGCGGCGGATCGGTTGGGGGAGGGGAGCCGGGTGCTGAGCGAGAATACGGCGCGGTTCAATCTGGGGTAGGTCTGGGGAATTGCGGGGTGGCTTTCGCGGGCAGAGGGCTCGCCGCCCGCCCCGCTCCCACACAGGACTCAGTAGGGCTGGGGAGTTGCAGGGGCTTTCGCGGCCGATGACCGCTCCTACGGGTGAGTTGTGTGCAGTTCGTAGGAGCGGTCCTCGGCCGCGAAGCATTCAGTGCGGTCTTTCACGCGAGGGTGCCGATCAGGCCTGGGCGGTTTCGGCGGGGGAGACGATGCTGGTTTTCATGCCGCGCGAGCGGCCTGAGCTGAGGTAGGCGGCGATCGATTCCTGGGTCACTTCGCCGAGGAACACGTTCTCCGCGTCCAGCACCGGCAGCCATGAGCGGTTGAACTCGTACATGCGCGACAGCAGGATGCGCAGGTGCTCGTCGTAGGCCGCCGTGGCGTTGAATTCACGCAGGAAGTCGACGCAGCTGCCGACCTGGCGGTACAGATCGCGACGGCGTACATAGCCCATGGCCTTGTTCTGCGCGTCGGTGACCACGACGTAGCGGCGGTCGTGCTCGTCCATCAGTTCCAGCGCATCGGCCACCGGCGTTTCCGGGCTCACCGACGGTGCGTTGTCGGCGGCGTCCTCGGCCTTGACCAGCAGCAGGCGCTTGAGCGTGCTGTCCTGGCCGACGAAGTTGCTGACGAAGTCGTCCACCGGATGGGCCAGCAAGGTGTCGGGATGGTCGATCTGCAGCAGCTTGCCGGCACGGAAGATGGCGATCTTGTCGCCCAGCTTGATCGCTTCGTCGATGTCATGGCTGACCATGATCACAGTCTTGTTCAAGGCCCGCTGCATCTCGAAGAACTCGTTCTGGATCATCTCGCGGTTGATCGGGTCGACCGCGCCGAAGGGCTCGTCCATCAACAGCAACGGCGCCTCGGCGGCCAGGGCGCGGATCACGCCGATGCGCTGTTGCTGGCCGCCCGAGAGTTCGCGCGGGTAGCGGTGCAGGTACTGCTTGGGCTCCAGCTTGATCATGCTCATCAGCTCGCGGGCGCGCTCGGCGCAGCGCTTCTTGTCCCAGCCGAGCAGGCGCGGGACCACGGTGATGTTCTCCTCGATGGTCATGTTGGGGAACAGGCCGATCTGCTGGATCACATAGCCGATGTTGCGGCGCAGGGTCACTTCGTCCAGGCCGGTTGTGTCTTCGCCGTTGATCAGGACCTTGCCGGAGGTGGGCATGATCAGCCGGTTGATCATCTTCAGCGTGGTGCTCTTGCCGCAGCCCGAAGGCCCGAGGAATACGCAGATCTCGCCTTCGTTGACGGTCAGGCTTACCGCGTCGACGGCTTTGACTTCCTTGCCGTTGCTGTGGAAGGTCTTGGTCAGGTTCTGAAGTTCGATCATTTCAATAATCCTTTGGGAGTCAGGGCGCGTTGCAGCCATTGCAGGAGCAGGTCGGCGATGATCGCCAGGACACTGACCAGCACGGCGCCGACGATGAGCATGGACATGTCGCTGCGGCTGATGGAAGTGAGGATGAGGACGCCCAGGCCGCCGGCGCCGATGGTGGCGGCGATGGTCATGACGCCGATGTTCATCACCACGGCGGTGCGCACGCCGGCGAGGATCACCGGCACGGCGATGGGCAGTTCGACCATGCGCAGGCGCTGGCCGAAGGTCATGCCGATGCCCTTGGCCGCTTCGCGGATGCCGGGCTCCACGCCGGTCAGGGCCAGGTAGGTATTACGCAGGATCGGCAGCAGCGAGTAGAGAAACACGGCGGTGATGGCCGGCAGTGGGCCAAGGCCCTGGCCGAACTTGGAATAGAACGGCAGCAGCAACCCGAACAGGGCGATCGAGGGGATCGTCAGCAGCACCGTGGCGCAGGCCTGCAGGGGCCCGGCGAGTGCCGGAAAGCGGGTCATCAGGATGCCGATGGGCACGCCGAAGAGGATGGCCAGGCTGACGGCGATGCCGACCAGCGTGATGTGCTGCCAGGTCAGTTGCAGCACCAACGGCCAGTCGAGGTGGGAGAAGGTGTCGAGGAAACTCATGGCTTCTCCTGGGCTTGATCGTTGATCGGATGGGCCTTGAGAAACTCGGCCGCGACGACAGTCGGGCTGCGGTGCGCAACGTCGACCTGGGCATTGAGCTCACGCATGGTGGCATCGTCAAGCATCTGCGCCAGCGGCTTGAGCTGCGCAGCCAGTTGCGGATGGGCGCCGAGCAGTTGTTGGCGAACCACGGGCGCTGCGGTGTAGTCGGGGAAGTACTTGAGGTCGTCTTCGAGCAGCTTGAGCTTGAACGCGTTGAGGCGGCCATCGGTGGTATAGACGAGGCCGGTGAAGACCTGCCCGTTGCGCAGCGCGGTATAGACCAGGCCGGCATCCATCTGGCGAATGTCACGCCGGGTGAATTTCAGGTCGTAGGTCTGGGTCAAGCCCACCAGGCCGTCGGAGCGGTTGGCGAACTCGGTGTCCAGGGCCAGGATATGGCCTTTCTTCGGCTCGTCGATCAGCACCTGGTTCAATTGGCTGATGGTGTTGACCTGGGGATATGCCTTGGCAATGTCTTCAGGCAAGGCCAGGGCGTAGGTGTTGCTGAACCGCGAGGGGGTCAGCCAGACCAGTCCTTTTTTGCCGTCCAGCTCCTTGACTCGCGCGTAGGTTGCGGCGCTGTCGAGCTTTTCGTCGATGTGGTTGTAGGACACCAGAGAGACGCCGGTGTATTCCCAGAGCATGTCCAATTGGCCGCTTTCCTGGGCACTGCGCGCCAGGTTGCTGCCCAGGCCGCCGGTGACCCGTACGTCGTAGCCCTTGCTGCCCAGGTATTGGGCGGTAATGGCCGCCAGTACGGTTTGCTCGGTGAACACCCGCGCGCCGAGGCGGATCACGGGTTTGTCCGCGGCCTGCGCGACGCCCGCGCACAGCAGGGCCAAGCCCAGTACGATGCTTAACTTCTTCATTGAATTCATTCCTTCGCTCAGCGAGTCAATCCGCGTTCAAGCCAGAGGCGGCTGACCAGGGTCACGATGCCGTCCAGGATCAAGGCCAGCAGCGCGGTGCAGGCGGCGCCCAGCAACAGCTGCGGCTGATTGTTCAGGGCGATGCCGGGGAAGATCAGGCTGCCCAGGCTGTTGGCGCCGATGAGGAACGCCAGGGGCGCGGTGCCCACGTTGATCGCCAGCGCCACGCGTACACCGCCGACGATGATCGGCACGGCATTGGGCAACTCCACCTTGAACAGCACCTGGCGTGGGGTCATGCCAATGCCGGTGGCGGCTTCCTTGAGTGAACCCTGAACGTTTTTCAGCCCCTCGTAGGTGTTGCGCACGATGGGCAGCAGGGAGGCGAGAAACAGCGCGAAGATGGCAGGGCCGCTGCCGATGCCCAGGATGCCCAGGGCGATGGCGAGGACCGCCAGGGGAGGAATGGTGTTGCCGATGTTGAAGATCTGCATGAAGCGTTCGGCGCGCTTGACCATGCTGGGTCGACTCAGCGCGACTCCGGCAGGGATGCCCACCAACAGTGCGGCGAACATTGATACCAGCACCAGAATCAGGTGCGCTTGCAGGTAGAACAGCAGGTCTTCACGGTAGTGCTCGATAGTGCTTATGCCGATCCAATGGACCAGCAGGGCCAGGACGGCAACGATAACCGCGCCCCCTAACAGCCCTTTGCCATAGCGATTAGCCACAGGCGGACTCCTTTTTCAGTCGGCGCCTACCGGGCCTGCGACGAGCGCTCGGGCGAGCGATCGGCCCAGGTAGGACGCGAATAGCAGCTCGCGTGGTGCGAGCCATAAGCGCAGCCTCGTCAGGCTAACTTGCTGATTTTGCAGCCCCTGACGACAGCGCGAATCAGGGAATGGACGTCTCCGTGCCGCGAGAGGTTCCCACAGTGAGGCAGCATTTGGCCACCTTTTATGACCATAAAGCTTGTGTGGGACGGCGTTCGGGGGAGAGTTGCCCAGGGCATTTGACGCGGCTTGCGCCGCTGCTACAGGGGGTTGCAGTGCCTGTAGCAACGGCGCGAGCCGCGTCGGCGTTGAATGCGACCTGTCTGAGTCACCGCAGTGCGGCCTTCGCGGGCAGAGCCCGCTCCTACACGGGATTGCGCTGACTTCGCGGGCAGAGCCCGCTTCCACAGGGGATTGGGGTGGCTGTGTAGCAGCGGCGCGAGCCGCGTCAGGGGGTTGTGCGATTTCCCAGGCGATAGATCAACAGCGTCACCGAATCGGCATTCTTCAACAGAATCTGCGCGCGAATGTCCGCGTCGGTCTGGAACCGCCGACGTGCATCGTCCAGATCGGGCGAGCCTGCCAGACGCAGGATCAGAGCGCGCCCTTTGCGGTCCTCGTTGCGGATATCGCGCACCTGTCCGGTAGCGCCATCGCGGACGACGAACAACTGGCGCGCAGGCGTGAGATGGGAGAACGACACGTCGTGCTGACGCACCAGCCATGCTCGTCTTACGCCCGGGCGCAAGCGATCGGTATAGGGCGTCGCCGCTTCGATGTAGCGGATGTCCCGGGTGTCGCAGGCGATATGGCTGAACTCATGCAGCAGGATCATCGCCTTGCTCACGGCGTCGGTTTGCGTTGGGGTGTAGGGCGGTTTGAGGGGCAACAGGCGAGCCGTTTCGAAATCGAAGAAATCGTCCATCAGAAACACCTGCCCCTGTGGGTCCTGTACAGACACGAAGGCAATACCCACCGAGGATTGCTCGCTCAGGCGGCTTGCCATGACGTAGCGTTTCGAACTCGTCGGCGAGTAGGCGCGCGACGCCATGACCCTGGCCAGTTTCTCCAGCACTTCCTGAACGCGTTCGATCAATAGGGCCGTGACCTGGGCGACACCGAAGAAGTGCTTGAACACTTTCAAGGTATGGGCGTCTGCACTGCCAACGGTCCGCGCTGTTCGCAGGCTGACCAGCGCATTGCCCAGATAACCCAAGGCATCGCGATGGGCACGGTAGAGGATGTCGGCACGGTGCGGACGCAATCGGCGGATCTGCTGGCAGCCCACGGCATGAATGATGATCTCGTTACGGCTCAGCGACCAGCGGACCAGGCGACTGCCCAGGCTGCTGGGAACACCACCTGCGCTGATGGCGAGGTCCTGGTCGGGATCGATGACCCACGTTTGCTCGGCGTCCAGCAGCAACCTGGGACCAAGGTCATCATCAGGCTGCCCGGCCAGGTACCATCGATCCTGCTCCTGACGGGTGCGATAGACCTTGCCGTTGAGGCTGAGGAAGTGGGTCTGGTCGCCGGCGTTCAGGTAAGTGCGCGTTGGCGGCTGAAACGTCAATGAACGCAGGGTCTCGGTGGGCGCCTCGTAGCGCGTGAGCGCAAGGCCGTACTCCGGAGCGCTGTGCACGGTTTGCCAGAAGTGCTCACGCGCGCTGCCCTGAAGCGCAGGCTGCGCCATTCCCTGACTGATCGCCAGCCCCTGCACCAGGGCGCAGGTCAACTGCGCCAAGGTTTGCCCCCAGCTGTTTTGTTGCACGTTCTGGGCGATGTCCAGCAGCGCCAGCTCGGTTTGCCAGGCGGCTACGGCCAGCCCGACCTTGCCGGGCAGGAACATGCTCAGCTGCTCCCAAGCCAGGCTCAACACATTGACCAACGCTTGCCAGCGCACCTGTTCTGCGGTGACCCATTGCGTGGCGGCAAGGGCTTGCAGATACAGACCGTTCTCCACGAACAGGTAGCGCAGCGCGTTACCGGCAATAGGGTTGCAGGCCAATGCCGGGCCTGTTCGGGTGCTCTGCGTCAGATTGAAGTCGTTGTCCCCGGTCCGGCCCAGATGCGGCTCGCGGAAGCCGCCATGGGCATAGCGCGGCCGCAGGTTTTCCGGCATGCGCGCGAGCAGTCGCGTCTGCAAGGTCGGATCGGCGGCGAGGGCCGTGAGCAAGGCGGTGCCACTGTCGAAGGCTTGGAAGGTGTACGTGGCTTCATAAGGCAGGTAGAGCACCAGCGGACCCTCTTCACCGGCCCTGAACAGATAGCAACCGGGCACTGTGTCCGGTTTCATTCCCGGCTTGGCAATCAACTGCAGCGCCGTCAACAACACGGGTTGGCCGTTGAGTGGCAGTCGCACAGTGGGGTCGGGCATGCAGGCCACGCGAGTGATCAGCTCGACCGCCTGCAGGGGCAGGGCTTGCTGGAGCCGGGTTCGCCAGGCGCATTCCAGCAGCTGCCCCGGGAGCTGGCGGGCGTACAGCGTCAGTCGTCGAGAATAATCGAGGTCCGTAGGGTCGAAGGTCTGCTTGAGCAGCGCCTGGTAGTGCGCGCCCACATCGGCCTCTCGTACCAATCGGCGGCAGTAGTCGGCGTCCAGCACGGCGGGCGCTACATGCCCTTCACCCAGCTCGATGCGGGTGACGGCGGCGTCCCAGTCCCGGTAGTGGTTCAAGGCGTATTCGATCAGGGTTTGCCGTCGCACGACCGAAGCTGCAGGAATGCCGGACGGAATTTCTCCCGACGCTACCGGGGCCGGCACGTAGCGGGCTGTGGTGATGAAGATCGCCTTGGGGTTGAAACGATCGTGCGTGAAGTCCTGGTTCAGCCGGCGTTGCAGCACGCCGTGTGTGTAAGTGCCGATATCGGGAACACCAAACAGATAGTCGTCTTCGGCCGGGCTGGCCAGCAGGTTCAACCCCAGTGCGCGCAGGTAGTGCTGCTGATCGTCGACGGCCGCCTGCTGCAACCAGGCGGGCAGGGCCGCCTTTGCCACCAAGCCGCGGGCCATGTCTTGCAGGGGATACAGCTGTTGCTGCAGGCTGTCCACGGTCATGGCTTCGCGTAGCAGGTCGGGCAAGGATTCAGCGGGCCAGCCCTGGTTGCGCAGTTGATCATAGGCTTGCAGCGCGGTTCGTTGCCGGTCCTCGCTGTCCAGGCTGTTCAAGGTGTTCAGTGCATCGCCCGGCAGGGCGGTCCAGTTGCTCAGCCCAGGGCTCAGTTCGGCCGGCCGTGGCGACCATTGCGTGGCGTTGCGATGCGCGGCTTCCTGAGACTCGAACAGTTGGAAGCCTGTCTCACATGACCAGATCACAACGGCCCCGCTGGCATCGGCGGACTGGCTCAACATCAGTGCGTCGGCATTGGCGTGCGCGGGGTGGCCGGTCTTGTGCTGCCACGCCTGTACCGGGTCGCCGCGCAGCAACGCTTCCACCAGCGGCGAGGCGACTGATCGACTTTGCTTGAACAGTGCCCATTCGACGCCGAACAGCGAGCGCCGCAACGAACGTCGATAGGCCTTTGCAGTGGCCTCACGATGACCCAGGGCGATTTTCAGTTCGCGGTACAGGCTGCGCCGCGCTTGCCCGGTGATGTGCTCGATCAGCAAGCTCGGTATCTGCTGCAGCACCTGACGTGAGCCTTCGGCTACTACCGTACCGACCTGCCAGCTCGTGCCAGCAGCAAGGGGCTCGTTCGTCCAGAGGCTATCGACCCAAGGCGTCGCCGCAGCGGACCGTTTGCGGTCGATGAGGTACAGCGAGCGGGCGGGTGGTCCGTTTGGCAGAATGCTCGCCAGTTGCAGCTCCAGGGCTTGAAGCGCGGCCCAGCGCAAGTCGGGACCGCGTTCGAGGTAGCTGGCGTACTGGACGTGCAGTTCGGTCAGCGCGCTCACCCTGCGCTGCGGCTGCTGCAGGTCATCTTGCGCCGCACCGGTGAGGTGCATCAGGCTGACCAGGCTGTCGCGTGGGTCAGCGGCGAAGGGCGGGGCCAGCCTTTGCAGGCTTGGGGCCAGCCGCTGATGCAGGGCCAGGGCTTGCTCGCAGAGGGTATGCATATCTCGCGTGGCAGCAGCCGGCGAGCTGTCCGAGAACACCGAGTGCTGTACTTGAAGCAGGCGTCGGGTGTAGCTGTGCAAGCCGCCTGAGGAGCCAGGCTCGGGTACCAGTTCGATGCCGGTGATGGGCAGTGCCTTGAAGGCCGGCTGTTGTGCGTTCGGCACACAGGACAGCCACCGAGCACGCTGCTCCAGATCGGTGAGCGCTGCCAGGAGTGCTGAACGGTCGGCGTAACGCACCAGCCCCATTGCGGCGTTGAAGAAGTACGCAGCCGCGGTGCTGTCACCGGTCAGTACCAGGCTGTTTGTCAAAGGCTGCTGGCGACCCTCGGCAGTCGATCCTTGCAGGATGAAGCAGGAAAGAGGTGATGGCTGTACCTGGCCCTGAAGCCAGGCCCAGAGCCGATCATGCTCGCCGGCAGGCAGCGTGCCGTCCCATTGCAAATGGGTAAGCTCGGTGATCAGTTGCGTACGCAACTGGCGGGTCAGCTGTTCGGCAGGCAGCGCTGGCTGGTCGGCTCCCTCGCGCCAGTAGTGGGCGAGCCGGTTGGCCATGACGGCGGCGGATCCGCGGGTCACCTGCTCATCGGGAATGGGCTGATCCAGCAACAACTGACGCAACCCGCGCAACTGCTCGCTCAGTCGATGCTGGATGTCCAGCATCAGGGTATCGAACACCGAACCCTCCATGAGCGTGACCTGCACCTCGTCGAGCCCATCGAGGTGCAGCTGTCGATTTTCCTCCAGCGTGTGCAGGTAGCTCAGCGCCACATCGCCATCGGGGCCCGTCAAACGGTCGAGCAGGTAGTGCTTCAGATGACGTCGGTCGTCGAACAGCTGCAAGCCGCTGATCGGGTGGTAATGCGCCACCCATGGCTGCTGGCTCGTACTGATCATCATGCTCAAGGGCAATTCGACGGCATGTCCTTGCGCGGTGATCACGCTCAAGCCATCCACGCGTACTTCATCGTGTGCCTGGTGATCGCGCTCGGGTTGGGCAAGCTGGCGCAGCCATTGCGCCGCTTCAGGCGTCAGGAGTGGGTGGGATACAGCGTTCAGATGGCGCAGGAAGCGCTGTTCCAGCGCGCGGCTGTGAAACCAGGGCAGTGGTAGGGTCGTCATTGGCAGCTCCGGGGGGCAAGAGGCACCGCTGCGGGCTTCAAGGAATCAAGCCCTGCGATGGGGGCACCACGTTGCCTGGGGTGCGCAGCTGCGCGGTGGTAGATATCGCATGGCCAAGGCAGAGCAGGGGTAAATGCCATGGCGCACGCAGTGGCCCCCACCGTTGGAACTGGGCTATAATCCGCGCCCATTTTCTATCCCTCGCCAGGCGATCCCCCATGACTCAACAGGCCGCCGAAGTCGCGAAACGCCGCACTTTTGCCATCATTTCCCACCCGGATGCGGGTAAGACGACCATCACCGAAAAGCTCTTGCTGATGGGCAAGGCGATCGCCGTGGCCGGTACGGTCAAGTCGCGCAAGTCCGACCGTCACGCGACCTCCGACTGGATGGAAATGGAGAAGCAGCGCGGGATTTCCATCACCACCTCGGTGATGCAGTTCCCCTATCGCGAGCACATGGTCAACCTGCTCGACACCCCTGGTCACGAAGACTTCTCGGAAGACACCTACCGCACCCTGACGGCGGTGGACTCGGCGCTGATGGTGCTCGATGGCGGTAAGGGCGTCGAGCCGCGTACCATTGCCCTGATGGATGTCTGCCGCCTGCGCGACACGCCGATCGTCAGCTTCATCAACAAGCTGGACCGCGACATTCGCGATCCGATCGAGCTGCTCGACGAGATCGAAGCGGTGCTCAAGATCAAGGCCGCGCCGATCACCTGGCCGATAGGCTGCTACCGCGACTTCAAGGGTGTCTACCACCTGGCGGGTGACTACATCATCGTTTACACGCCGGGCCATGGCCATGAGCGTACCGATGTGAAGATCATCGAGAAGCTGGACTCCGACGAGGCCCGTGCGCACCTGGGTGACGAGTACGACCGCTTCGTCGAGCAACTGGAACTGGTGCAGGGCGCTTGCCACGAATTCAACCAGGACGAGTTCCTGACCGGCCAGCTGACGCCGGTGTTCTTCGGTACGGCGCTGGGCAACTTCGGCGTCGACCATGTGCTCGATGCCGTCGTGGACTGGGCGCCGCGCCCGCTGCCGCGGGTGGCGAACGAGCGGACCGTGGAACCGGTGGAAGAGAAATTCTCCGGCTTCGTGTTCAAGATCCAGGCGAACATGGACCCCAAGCACCGCGACCGTATCGCCTTCATGCGCATCTGTTCGGGCCGCTACGAGAAGGGCATGAAGATGCGCCACGTGCGCACCGGCAAGGACCTGCGCATCGGCGATGCCCTGACGTTCTTCTCCTCCGAGCGCGAGCAGCTCGAAGAAGCGTTCGCCGGCGACATCATCGGCCTGCACAACCACGGCACCATCCAGATCGGCGACACCTTCAGCGAGGGTGAAAGCCTGGGCTTCACCGGTATCCCGCACTTCGCCCCGGAGCTGTTCCGCCGGGTGCGGCTCAAGGATCCGCTCAAGTCCAAGCAGTTGCGCCAGGGGCTGCAGCAGTTGGCCGAGGAAGGTGCCACCCAGGTGTTCTTCCCCGAGCGCAGCAACGACATCATTCTCGGCGCGGTCGGCGTGCTGCAGTTCGACGTGGTCGCCAGCCGCCTGAAAGAGGAATACAAGGTGGAATGCGCCTACGAGCCGATCACCGTGTGGTCCGCCCGCTGGATCGAGTGTGCCGACAAGAAGAAACTCGAGGAATTCAGCAACAAGGCCGCTGAGAACCTGGCCCTGGACGGCGGTGGACACCTGACCTACCTGGCGCCGACGCGAGTCAATCTGGCGCTGATGGAAGAACGCTGGCCGGACGTGAAATTCCGCGCTACTCGCGAGCATCACTGATCCAAGCGAGGGGCCTCAGTGGCGGATCTGGTTCCAGATTCGGGTGCGCAGCTGTTCGATGTCGGCCGGCATGGGCTGTAGCAGGAACAGCTTGCTCATCACCTCGGCGCTGGGGTAGATCCGCAGATCGCCTTTGATCGCAGGGTCGACCCATTCATCGGCGCCTTCGTTGCCATTGGCGTAGTGCACGCTGTTGGTGATGTTGGCCATGACCTTGGGGTCCAGCAGGTAGTTGAGAAAGGTGTACGCCGCGTCTTCGTCCGGAGCGTCGGTGGGGATGGCGACCATGTCGAACCACATGGTCGAGCCCTCCCGCGGCAAGGTGAACTCGATCTCGACGCCTTGGCCGGCCTGCCTGGCCTGGGTCTGCGCCTGCAGGATATCGCCGGAAAAGCCGACCACGGCGCACAGCTTGCCTTCGGCCAATTGATGGCTGTACTCCACCGAATCGAAATAGCGTACGTAGGGCTTGATGCTCAGCAGCAGCGCGCGCGCCTTGTCGTAGTCGGCCGGATTCTGGCTGTGCGAGGGCAGTCCCAGATAGTTGAGGGCCATGGGCAACAATTCGGGGCCGATGTCGAGGAAGGCGACTCCGCACTTCTTCAGGCGCGCAATGTTTTCCGGCTTGAACACCAGATCCCAGGAATCCACCGGCGCATCGTCGCCGAGAGCGGCCTTGACCTGCTGCACGTTGTAGCCGATGCCGCTGAAGCCCCAAAGGTAGGGGAAGCCGTAACGATTGCCCGGGTCGTTGATCTCCAGGGCACGCAGGAGTACGGGGTTCAGGTACTTCCAGTTGGGTAGACGGCTGCGGTCCAGAGGCTTGAGATTGCCGGCGCCGATATGACGGGTCATGAAGTGGTTGGACGGAAAGATCACGTCGTACTTACCGGGCGATTCGCGCAGGCGTTTTTCCAGGTTTTCGTTGCTGTCGAAAACGGCATAGTGGGTGTCGATGCCGGTCTGGCGCTTGAAGTTGGACAGGGTATCGGGGGCCATGTAATCGGGCCAGTTGAAGATGCTGACCTTGCCGGCGGCGAACGCCATGGGCGTGGCCAGCATCAGCACGGCGAGGGCCAAGCGAAGCATAGGGTGATTCCTGAACCGCCGTTGATTGCCTACTGTAATCACAGAAACGAGGTGGGGGAAGGCCTCGTACGCCACCAAGCTACGCGCCGCGCCATGACAGCGGTATAGTGCCCGCGCACCCCGTCACCGAGGAGATCGCCGTTGCGTTGGGTATCATGGATGCTGGCCACTCTTGTCTGCGCCGCTTCAAGCGCCGTCGCCGCGCCGCCGGTGGCGACCCTGGAACGCAGTCACTGGCCCGAGCGCATCGACTCGCCGGTGCTGTTCGATGTCGCCTCGCGTGCGCAAATACTGCTGTTCGCCCGTTCGTTGCTGGCCAGTGAAAGCCAGGACGAAGCACAGCTGACCGCACGTCTGGGCCTGCGCCAGATCAACCTGCTGGCGATCGACGACTTGCGCCAGCGACTCTGGCAGCGGCTTTGGGCCAATTTTGATCTGGCGCAGCAAAGCTGCGAGCAGGACGCCTCGTTCTGCTATGCCATCGACAGCGAAAGCGATCTGCGCACCCAGGCGGCCGATCTGGGTATCGCGCCCGAGTCCTTCTATTCCGGGTTTGCCGTGCCGGGCCAGGTGTTCAGCGAGGCCTATCTCAACGAATTGTTGCGCCTGGCCGCCGTATCGCCGCAGACCACCAGTGAAGTGCAACTGGTGTCGGAACAGGAATTCGATGGCAATGGCTTTGCCGACCGCACCTTCCTGCTGACCTTCGACGGCGGCCCCAGCCCGGTCGATGGCGCCACCGATGCGCTGACCGGCTACCTGCGTGCGCAGGATCTGAGCGCTACGTTCTTCGTCCCAGGCCAGAGCCTGCAGGCGCGCGCCGATAAGACCTCGGTGGCCCAATTGCAGGCGCTGTATGCCGGGCAGTGCGTGGCGACCCTGGGCTGGCAGTACGTTTCCCATGGACAATGGGACAAATGGCAGGACTCGATACTGCGCAGCATCGCTCTGCTGCAGAGCGATCTGCCCGACAGCTACGTGGCCTGGTTCCGCCCGCCGTACGGTCAGCGCCGCGCCGACAGCGGTGGGTTCTTCGCTGGCGAGGGTCTGAAAGTGGCGCTGTGGAACATCGATTCGATGGACGACGACAGCCGCCTGACCGCTCAGCAGGCCGGCGAGCGCACGCTCAGCCTGATGCTGCTGTGGCGACGGGGGATCGTGGTGTTTCATGACAGCCTGGCCAAGGCTCAGACTGCGGTGCCCTGGCTGATGCGCGAAACCGCCCAGACCGACATCCAATGGCAAGCCTGCGCCGACGTTCAGTGAACAAAAGCGTTAAACGTCAGGTTTTACGGGGCTTTGGCAGGTTTTTTGCGAAATTTGCCGGTCTGATGACGGGCGGGTCAACTTCGGACTCTAACGGCGTGCGTTGCAGCCGCCAAGCGTTATTCGCACTACGGAAAAATAAACTTCAAAAAACCGTAAAGTGCTTTTTTCCTTCATGGGTTTTGCGGTATTACGAAGACAGACCGCCGAACCCTGCATCACAGGTGGCGTCTTCCAGAGACACTCCACCTGTGCGCAGGTCCTGCTCCTTGATGTGGGAATCCGGCGGCCTTTTCGCGGCGCAGCACCGTCCAGGTATTGCGTTGTCAGGCTCCCAAAAAGGTGACCGAGTATGGATGAACAAGGACGCAGCACCTCTTCCGATCAGCCAATCCTTTATGTGCTCGATACCAACGTACTGATCCACGATCCGAACGCCCTGCTGAACTTCGAAGAACACCACGTCGCCATTCCCATGACCGTCCTGGAGGAACTGGACAAACTCAAGGATGGCAAGCAGACCGTCGCTGCCGAGTGTCGGCAGGCCATCCGTCTGATCGACAAGACCCTGGGCGATGCCTCGCCTTCAGTGGTCGAGTCCGGCGTGCCGATCATGCGCGTCAATGGCAGCACCAAAGGCTTCCTGTCCATCCTGATGGACAAGCGTCCCGAACCTTCGAACCTGCTGCCGCAGAACCTCAACGACAACATCATCATCAACCAGCTGATCGACCTGCACACACGCAACCCCGACCTGAGCGTGATTCTGGTCACCAAAGACATCAACATGCGCCTCAAGGCGCGCGCCTGCGGCATTGCCGCCGAGGACTACAGTACCGACCAGCTGGTCGACGACGTGTCGCTGCTTTCTCGCGGCTATCACAACGTGCCCGGATCGTTCTGGGACCGCGTAAGCAAGGTCGAGACCCGTCAGGACCACGGCCGCACCTGGCACCGCGTGCAGTTGAGCGAGCTGCTGCCGTCAGTGCACATGAACGAATTCATCATCGACGAGCAGGGTTTCGTTGGCTGGATCAAGGGCATCAAGGACGACGAGTTGATGATCCTGGACCTGCATCAGGAGCCCTTGCTGCACCAGGAAGCCTGGGGTCTGAAGCCGCGCGACATCTATCAGGCGCTGGCCCTGTTCGCCCTGCTGGACCCGGACATCCATCTGGTCAACCTGTCCGGTGCGGCGGGTTCGGGCAAGACCATTCTGGCCCTGGCTGCCGCCATCGAGCAGACCATGGTGACCAAGCGCTACCGGCGCATCATCGCCACCCGCAGCGTGCAGGGGCTGGACCAGGAGATCGGCTTCCTGCCCGGTACCGAAGCGGAAAAAATGGAGCCCTGGCTGGGCGCCATCACCGACAACCTCGAAGCCCTGCACATGGAGGATGAAAACACCCACGGCAGCGTCGACTACATCCTGAGCAAGGTGCCGTTGCAGTTCAAATCCCTCAACTACATCCGAGGCCGCAGTTTCCAGCAAAGCCTGATCCTGATCGACGAGTGCCAGAACCTGACGCCGCATCAGATGAAAACCATCATCACCCGTGCCGGCGCCGGTTCCAAAGTGATCTGCCTGGGCAACCTGGCGCAGATCGACACCCCCTACCTGTCGGCGCCCAGTTCGGGGCTGACCTACCTGACGGAGCGTTTCAAGGATTTCCCGCAGGGCGTGCACATCACGCTGCAAGGCGTACCGCGGTCGATTCTGGCCGAGTATGCCGAATCCCATCTCTGATCTGACCACTGCCCGGTGGGCGCGAACAGGCTTCGCGCACACCGCCGGATGGCCGGTCAGCCGTTGAAATCGAACGACCGCTGCTGCGTGCCTTCTTCCAGTACGAAGCGATAATTGCGACCGGGCTTGCGCTCGAACTCAAGGCTTTTGGTCGGCCGCACATGGTGTTTGGTGGGCGGCGCGCAGTCGTTGCCGTTCAGATCACAGTCGTTGAAGTGGTCGAGCACGATCGTCGAGTTACCCTTGTTCGGAATGATGAAGCGTTTGGGCTCGTGCACCACCTCGGTGGCGTACTGGGGTTGCGCAGGCCTGACGAACACCACTGCGCCGTACCCCGCCAGGATGTTCACGCCGGCCTTGAGCGATGCGTCGTACTGTTCGGCTTCCTCGGATGTCAGCCCGAAGCCATCGTTGACCTCCGGCAGTACGGGTATGAAACGCAAGCGGTAATAGCGTTCCTTGTCGCGTTCGCCGCGGAACAGCAAACGCACCTGCTGCATGCCATTGGCCGGAACGATCAGCCGCGCTGGGCTCGCCACCAGGCTGCGCTGGTCCGAGGGCTGACCGTCCATGGCGACCTCGGTGACGGTACCGTCGGCCGCATACACCAGTTCGGCGACCATGACCTTGACGAAGGCAGTGCTGTCACCGCCGTTGTAGATACGTTTGAGGGCAGTGCTGCGGCCGCCGTCGAGGTATTCATACAGCGCGCCGATGTTCAGCTCGGGCGCAGCCTGGGCCGGAAGGATCATCAAGGACAGTAGGTAGATAAGGTATTTCATGATGGACCCTCATGGGTTGGCGTCGAAAACGACGGTGATGTTTCCGCGGTATTGGGCACCGGGGTAGTAGAGCATTCGGCTGACTGCGGCTTTGCCGATGTTCAGGTGCAGGGTGCCGGGCTGGTTGGCGGCAGTGCCAGAAGGCGTAATCAGCTTGGCGTTGGCGACGCGCGATTGCAGTACGAGGTGGTCAACGGGTTGACCGCTGCTGGTGAATGGCCCCGGCAAGCTGAGCGTCACATCGACCTCCACGGCATGGGAGCCAACTGCTCCACCCACCGGCGCGATGATGCGACAGCGCGGTGTATTGGGGTATTGGCACTCCAGATAGACGGAGAAGGTACTGCCCGCCCATACCCGCAATGGCAGATCCTTGAACAAGCGCTCGGGCACCACTTTGTGATTGTTGTAGTCGTACCAGCCCCTGGGTGGGACCAGGGCCACTTCGGTACCGGCTGCAGGCATGTCCACGCGGATGTCGTGTTTGATCGTCAGTTGTACCCGCACCGTAATGGAGTCTGCGCTGTTGCCGTATGTCTCGCCGAAATCGAACTCGGCCCCCGGACCGACGCGCTGGGTGACCACGCCTTCCCAGAGGCCGGGGCTCAAGGTTTCGGGTTTGGGAAACTCGGGAAAGAAGGTCATGCCCAGTTCGCTGACATAAGACTGCTCGACCGCCGCAACGGCAGTCGGTGGGCTGTAGCAGGCGCCTGCAGGTATGGTCCACAAATGGCGAGTATGGTCGCTGCCGTTGTAATGGGCGCCCAGGCTCTGGCAGCCGTTGACACCGGCGACGGCATAGCTCATCACCCGATGAGTGGCATGGCTTGCGCGTTGGCTGATGTACTGAGGGCGCAGAGTGGCCTGGGCGGTCTCATGAGTGGCCTGGTTGGTCAATTGGAGTGTCATCACCCTCGGCGCCCGTACATAGATCATTTCTCGCTCGTTGGTGGTCTCCAGGTTGATGGATTTGTAGTAGCTGAGCGGCAGGTTGACTGACCAGGTATTCCAGCAAAAGCTGCCTGAAGCGAAAACACTGCAGAAATGTGCTCTGGGGGTCGTGTTGATAAAAACCCCGTTTCTGAGCTCTGCGGTAATCACCGCCTCTGCACCACGGGTGACGCCGCTGGCCAGACACAGCACGGCCAGACACAGCGCGGCCAGCACAGGGTTTGCGAACAGGATCAGGCGCCTCATCCGGCGTCTCCTTCACGGTTGAGGCCGGCGCCTGCCAGCGTGTCGGGGCTGCACTGCTGGTCACCGACCAACAGCACTTCGTTTTCGCGGCGTGCATGGCGCTCATCCAGCTTGATGAAGCACAACCGGCCGCCACGTTGGCGGACCTCCAGAGTGGGCGTGGACTCGCTCATTTCCACGGCAAAGAATCCGTCGGGCTCGGTCAGGCTGCGACTGGCATGGTTGATCACCAGCGCTCCCTTGATCGGTGCGCCGCGCACGTCCAGCAGGCGCCCCAGCACGGTGACCGTACGCATGATGCGCACCTGGTGATAATCGACCCCGCCTCGATTGAGGTGGTAACTGAACCCGGCGGGCTGAATCACCGCCGCGTGCGCGTCCAGGCCCTGGAAATCGAACTGCACCTGGCCTGGACGATAGGCATTGACCGGAATCACGTTGCGGCCCGGTTTGAGCTGGGCGCTGGGGCCTTGCAGGTTGTCGGCGCGCAGGGTGAGGTCGTCCAGGTCGGAAATCACATCGACGATCATGCTGGCGTCGTAGGCTTGCACATCACCGCTCATGGCCGCTTTGCCGCCACCCACGGCCACGGTGCTTTCCAGGTTCAGCCCGCCGCTGAGGGTGTTGTCGTAGGACGAGTTCTGCATATGAACGTCGCCATACACGGCGCGGTTCTGGAATTGCATGTTGCCTGCCAGCCCGGCGCCGTAGCGGTCGGCGCTCAGGGTGGTGGAAACGTTGCGCAAGGTGTGGTGGTCCAGCGCTTGCTGATAGGTCAGCGACAGGTTCTGGTCGCGGGTGCCATCGCGCGCGGTGCGCGAGCCGAGCGTGCCGGAGAAGCGCCGGCCGTCGTCGCCCAGGCTCATGCTCAATGTGAAGTTGATGCCACGGTTGCGCTGGTTGTCGGTGCCGGGGTTGCCTGGTCGATCGAATACCGAGGTGCGCCAGTTGGCCAGCGAGCCCAGCAAGCTGCCATGGTAGGTCAGACCCAGGTCCACCGAGGTGCCGCCATACAGGCCATTGGTTTGCGAAACACGGCTGGTGGTACTGATGCGGCGGTCCAGACGGTGCAGCCACGACAGCGATGTCTGCGTGACTTCCTGGCCCGGTGCGCGCACAAGCTCGCCACGCAGGCGTGGGTATTGCTGCCAGGTCTGGCTGCGGCTGAGCACCAGGTTGCCGGCTGGGTAGTTCCATAACGCCTGCAGGTCGTAGCCATGGCCGTGCTCGTCGGTCTGGAACACATTGGCGTACAGCTTGAGGGTGTCCAGCGCGTCCCAGTCGGCGGAAACGCCATACTGGTTGAAGCCCCTGACGTGCTGCAGCGAGCCGCCAAGTACCAGTCGCGAGTGGGCCAGGTAGTTGAACAAGGCTCCGGCGGTCATGCTGGTATCGTCATCATCTTCCCAGTTGGACAGCCAGGTGGTGCGTTGGCCCAGGTACAGGTTGTAGCGCCAAGGCTCGTCGGGATTGCTCCAGTTGGACGGCTTGTAGATGAATTCCTCCGTGCTGGCGGTGACCTGACCATCTTCGATCAAGCGTACTTCCACGTCATAGATGCCGCCGGGCAGCACCTTGGTGTCGATTGCCTGCAAGCCCGGTTGAACCGGTTGGCTATTGATCAGCGCACCGTTGCGATAGATCTCCACCACGCCGGGCCGGTTCGGCGTGACGTAGATCGGCGTGGCGCTGGGATTGGCGCTGTTTACCGCCAGGCTGTCGCTGCTGCCATACATGATGCCCAGCGCCGTGTCCGGGCTGTCGCCGAGCAGGCGCGGTTGGCGCATCAGACCCTGAGCATCGGGCATGAAGTAGCCTAGGCGGTAGAAATGACCCTGCTCCAGGCGCTCGGCGTACAGTTGGTCGACGCGATGCCGGGTGCGCTGTTGGGTATCGTTGGAGCGGTCCACCTGGAGCTGCCCCAGGGTGGTCCATTGGCCGACGCTGCCTTGGGCATGCAATGCGTAGCGGCCGGTCTGGTCAGCTTCATTACCGGAGATGTTCAGTTGGTTGCGCAGAATGACGCCGTGACTGCCTTGCGCCGGGAGCGCGTGGTAGCGCTCCTCTTCGCTGAGACGCTCGACGGTGCGGGTCAGAATGGAAAGCTGTGAATTGCTCAGGCTGTAATGCAACGCCAGCAAGTCATTGGCGCAATTGCGTGCGCAGTTACCCAGGGGGCGTGGATCGCTCAGGTATTCGCTCCAGCGTTGCCGTTGCGCGTCGGGTTCCTGGCTGTCTTCGCTGCCGGTGAATTCGATCAGTTGCACCTTTTCATCACGGCTGAGCATGACCAGTGCTTCGCCCAGCAGGCGCCCATCCAGGTCCACGCGTACTGCCAGAGAAACATCGAAGAAGTGGTCGTTGAATTCGCGCGGCAAGCCTTCGGCCTGGCTCAACACGCCCAAGGGGTTAAAGGAAGCGGGTGTGTCGGCGGATGCCGTGGTCGGCAACGTCGCCAGGCACAGCATGCCCGCCGCCAAACGTTCTCTGAAGACCGATGTGGCGGTTCTCGTCATGGGTATCACACAGGCAAATGCCGCCCGGTCGAGCGCACAGGCGCGCCGCCGGGAGGCAGGGTTCAGCTCAGAAGCGGAAGCGCGATCACTTTGGATCTGGAGTTTCGAACACGAGGTTGACCAAGCCCTGATAGTTACCCGGTACATAGCCGGTCGTGGGCTTGGCGCCTGCGGTGACCAGGAAGTCGACCACGCTACCGGCAGCGGCGTCGGCGGCAGTGGTCACGATTTCCGATTTGGTGCTGAGCACCTGGCTGCCGATCTTGACGTTCAGCGCGATCGTGTTGGCACCGCTGGTCATCGCTGGCGAGTTGAGCAGCTTGGCTTTGATGGCGCCACTGCTGCTTTTGACCGAGAGCTGCTTGCGGATCGGCTCCAGGGTCCCGTCCACTGGCTTGAAGCTCATGTTCTGCGGGTCGTTCATCCAGTTGCCGCCCAACGGTTCAACGAAGAACTTGTCGGTTGGGATGGTGGCGGTGACGGTCAAGGTGTGATCGATACGCTGGTCGGCCCAGGCCGAGCCGGTCATCAGCAGGGCCAGGGGCAATGCGAGCAAGCGAGATTTCATCAGGGGGTTTCTCCTTTGGGTGATGGGGCGCCTGCGGCGGTTCACGCTGGGGGGCGCGTGGATCACGGCAGGCGGGACGATTATCGAAGGCTCGATGGCTGCGCAAAGTCATCCAAATCCCAAAGAATCTGCGAATTTTCCGAGGAGGGGCGCCTGGCCTTGTGCAGGAAACAGACATCGGGTTTACACTCGAGCCCTTCATACTCAGGTTCATATCCAGGAGCTGTCTTTCCGTGCTGACTCATCTCGATTCTCAAGGCCGCGCCCATATGGTCGACGTGACCGACAAGGCGGTGACCTTTCGCGAGGCCGTGGCCCAGGCGCGCATTCGCATGCTGCCGCAGACCCTTCGCATGATCGTCGACGGTGAGCACCCCAAAGGCGATGTCTTCGCGGTAGCGCGCATTGCTGGCATCCAGGCGGCGAAAAAGACCAGCGATCTGATCCCGCTGTGTCATCCGCTGATGCTGACCGGCGTCAAGGTCGAGCTGGCAGCCGATGGCGAGGACAGCGTCTTGATCCACGCCCGCTGCAAGCTGTCCGGCCAGACCGGCGTGGAAATGGAAGCCTTGACAGCGGCCAGCGTCGCCGCGCTGACGGTCTACGACATGTGCAAGGCAGTGGATCGCGGCATGGTCATTGAAACGGTGCGCCTGCTGGAGAAGCTGGGCGGCAAGAGCGGCCATTTCAAGGCGGATGCATCATGAATTGCAAGGTGCTGTATTTCGCCCGCTATCGCGAATTGCTGGGGGTGGCTGAGGAAGTGGTAAAAGGCGAGTTCGCCAATGTCGAGACGCTGCGTGAATTCCTCATCCTGCGCGGCGATCGCGAAGTGCTCGGTGAAAAGGGCCTGATGTGCGCCCGTAACCAGGAGATGTGTGGGTTGAACGAGCCGCTGCTTGACGGCGATGAAGTGGCATTCTTTCCAACCGTTACCGGAGGCTGACATGAGCGTTCGCGTACAGCACGAAGCTTTCGACCCGGGCGCCGAGCTCAACGCCTTGCATCAGACCAATACCGGGGTGGGCGCCGTGGTGGGTTTCGTTGGCTACGTGCGCGATTTCAATGACGGGCTCGAAGTTCGCGGAATGTTGCTGGAGCACTACCCTGGCATGACCGAGAAGGCCTTGGACAAGATCGTTCTGGAAGCGGCGCAGCGTTGGCCGTTGCTGAAACTGGAGATCCTGCACCGTGTCGGTGCGCTGGAACCGGGTGAGCCGATCGTGTTCGTCGGTGTGGCCAGCGCCCATCGTCAGGCGGCTTTTCAGGCCTGTGATTTCGTCATGGACTATCTCAAAACCCGCGCGCCGTTCTGGAAAAAGGAGAACACCGAGGATGGCCCGCGCTGGGTGCAGGGGCGAGAAAGCGACGAGCAGGCGGCCCAGCGCTGGGAGTGATCTGAAGGTCGGTGGCGGCCTTTTCGCGGGCAGAGCCCGCTCCCACAAGAGATCGGTGCTGTGGAGCAGGTGTATCGCGATGAGGCCTTCGCGGGCAGAGCCCGCTCCCACAAAAGGACGGCGCGATGAGGCCTTCGCGGCCACGGACCGCTCCTACAAGGATTAGCTGTGCTTGCGCACTACTGGTTTGAGCAGCTCGGCTGATGGCATTTCGAAGTTGATCTTGCGGCCCAGCAGCGCTTCGATCGAAGGCAGTTGGTAGGAGTCGTCTTCGCCTGCGAAGCTGATCGACACGCCACTGGTGCCGGCCCGCCCCGTACGACCGATGCGGTGAACGTAATCGTCCGGCACTTCGGGCAGGGTGAAATTGATCACATGGCTGATGCCATCGATATGGATCCCGCGGCCTGCCACATCGGTGGCCACCAGCACGCGGATCTTGCCCTCGCGAAACCCCTCCAGCGTCTTGATGCGCTTGTGTTGCGGCACATCGCCGGACAGCTGCGCGGCATTCACGCCGTCGCGCACCAGGCGCTCTTCGATGCGGCGCACTTCGTCCTTGCGGTTGGCAAACACGATCACGCGCTCCCAATCGTTACCGGTGACCAGGTTGTACAGCAGCGTGTACTTGTCGCTGCCGGCGACGGCGTATACGTGTTGCTCGACGGTTTCGCTGGCGACGTTCTCAGGTTCGATCTCGACGATGGCTGGGTCGGTGGTCCACTGCTGGGCCAGGTTCATCACGTCTTCGGTGAAGGTGGCCGAGAACAGCAGGGTCTGGCGCTCCTGCTTGGGCGGGGTCTGGCGAATGATCTGACGCACCTGGGGGATGAAGCCCATGTCGAGCANNCGGTCGGCTTCATCGAGCACCATCACTTCGACCATGTCCAGGTGTACTTCGCCGCGCTGGTTGAAGTCCAGCAGGCGACCGGGGGTGGCGACCAGGATGTCGCAGTGACGGGCTTCGAGCTGCTTGAGCTGCTTGTCGAAGTCCATGCCGCCGACGAAGGTCATTACGTTCAGGCCGGTGTACTTGGTCAGGCCTGCAGCGTCCTTGGCGATCTGCACCACCAGCTCGCGGGTGGGCGCGATGATCAGCGCGCGCGGCTCCCCCATGAAGCGCTCCTTGGGCGCAGGCGTCTGCTGCAACTGGGAGATGATCGACACGAGGAAGGCTGCGGTCTTGCCGGTGCCGGTCTGGGCACGGCCGATGGCGTCGCGGCCCTTGAGGGTGTAACCCAGCACCTGCGCCTGGATCGGCGTGCAATAGGGGAAACCGAGGTCGTGGATGGCGTGCATCAGCTCGTCGGTGAGCGCGAAGTCGTGGAAGCGGGTCTTGCCTTCCTGCGGGGCGACCTGAAAGTCGGCACGGTTCCAGGCCGGTGCCACAGGCTTGGGTGGGCGAGGGCGGCGGGGCGTTTCGACGATGATGGGTGCAGCGGCTGCTGCCGGTTCAGGGCTGGCGGCCGGTGCAACCGCCGCAGTGGTCGGCGGGGTCGATTCTTCAGTGTCGACGGGTAGCGCGCGGGTGGCGCCAGTGTCGGCAGCAAGCGGCTGTGCGTCGCTCTTGCCAAACATCTTCTTGAGTGCTTTGAGCACGGGCTTCTCATCGATTGGTTAAGGAATGTGCGTCAGGCAGTGTAATGCAAGAATCGCGCACGACGGTAGAAGAGTGCTGGATGTGGGAAAGGCGGGTGAAGGGTGTACCGATGTATGGCAGATACACCAGGGTGCCTGGTTCGCGGCCAATGACCACTCCTACGAGGGATGTGTAGGAGCGGTCATTGGCCGTGAATGGCCTGCCTGGGGTCAGTGCAACCGCTGCGCCAACCAGTCGCCGATATCGGCGATCTCTTGCGGTAACACTTGGTGACCCATGGGGTATTCCCGCCACGCTGCGTCCACGCCCCAGCCTTTGAGGTGTTCGTAGGCACTGCGGCCCATGGCATTGATCACCACCTCGTCGTTCTGCCCATGCAGGCAGAGTGCCGGGGTGCGCTGCTGGCTCGCGGCCAGCTCGATCTTCTCGTCGAAGGTCGGCGCATAGGTCGACAGCGCCAGCACCCCACCCAACGGTCCTGTCCAAGTGATGTAGGCCGTGTGCAGGACCACCGCGCCGCCTTGGGAAAACCCGGCGATGAAGATTCGCTCCGGCGCGATCCCGCTCGCCTGCTGCTCCTCTATCAGGCCGCAAAGCATCTGCGCAGACGCTTCCAGCTGACCCTGGTCAATCGCCCGTGCCGGACTCATGGCAATGATGTTGTACCAACTGGGCATGGCGTAGCCGCCGTTGATGGTGACCGCGCGGGTCGGCGCCTGGGGCAGTACGAAGCGCGTGCTGTGCAGGCGTTGCTGCAGGGCTTCTGCTAGCGGCAGGAAGTCATATCTATCCGCGCCCAGACCATGCAGCCAGATGACACAGGCGTCGGCGGTGTGGTTCGGTTCGATGATCAAGGGATCAGTCATGGTTGCTCCGTTGTGGGGCGCCCGCTCTGTTTGAGTGCAGTGCGACGGGGCGCGATGGTGCGATCTCTGAAGAAGATGTCGCAAGGCTACAAGTTTTTCTATTGACGTGCACTTAAACGCTTTCGGTAACCACTATGGTACGGCGCTTGCTATGTAACTGGCGTAATACCAGCATCCTCATCGGCGGTAACACTATACGGCCCTCCGGAACTGACGCAGAGCAGTCCACCCGGGTTATGGAAATCCGTCGATGATCGCGAAAGACGCCGCAGGGCACTGCGTCGGACCTTGCGGGGAGCGGGGGCAAGCGTTGCATATCCCGGTCGCGCCATCTGGCCACTCGGGTTCATCACTTGTATTGCGATTGATGCTTGACCCAACAACTAGCCGACACGGGTCGATACCGCCTCATTTAGGTGCAGCGCAATTCAAGCTCGGACACAACAAGAGCAACTGGAGGTTTTGAATGAAGATGTTGAAATCCACCCTGGCTGTACTGACCGCTGCGACCGTTCTGGGCGTGAGCAGCTTCGCTCAGGCGGGTGCCACTCTGGACGCCATCCAGAAGAAAGGTTTCGTACAGTGCGGCGTCTCCGACGGCCTGCCGGGTTTCTCCGTTCCTGATGCTTCGGGCAAGATCGTTGGTATCGACGCCGACGTCTGCCGCGCCGTCGCTGCCGCCGTGTTCGGCGACGCCACCAAGGTCAAGTTCAGCCAGCTGAACGCCAAGGAGCGTTTCACCGCGTTGCAGTCCGGTGAAATCGACATCCTGTCGCGCAACACCACCTGGACCAGCTCCCGCGATGCGGGCATGGGCATGGTCTTCGCCGGCGTGACCTACTACGACGGCATCGGCTTCCTGGTGAACAACAAGCTGGGCGTGAAGAGCGCCAAGGAACTGGACGGTGCAACCATCTGCATCCAGGCCGGTACCACCACCGAACTGAACGTGTCCGACTACTTCCGCGGCAATGGCCTGAAGTACACCCCAATCACATTCGACACTTCCGACGAAAGCGCCAAGTCCCTGGAAGGCGGCCGTTGCGACGTACTGACCTCCGACAAGTCGCAGCTGTTCGCCCAGCGCAGCAAGCTGGCCGCACCGAACGACTACATCGTGCTGCCGGAAACCATTTCCAAGGAGCCTCTGGGCCCAGTGGTACGCCGTGGCGACGAAGACTGGCTGGCAATCGTCAAGTGGACCCTGTTCGCTCAGCTCAACGCCGAAGAAGCGGGCGTGACCTCGAAGAACGTCGAAGCCGAAGCCAAGTCGACCAAGAACCCTGATGTGGCTCGTCTGCTGGGCGCCGATGGCGAATACGGCAAGGACCTGAAACTGCCGAAGGACTGGGTGGTACAGATCGTCAAGCAGGTCGGCAACTACGGTGAAATGTTCGAGCGCAACCTGGGCGCGAACACCCCGCTGAAGATCGACCGTGGCCAGAACGCTCTGTGGAACGCTGGCGGTATCCAGTACGCACCACCTGTACGCTGATCGGCCCTGCGCCTGACGGCACGTTGCCGTCAGGCGCTGTTCTCCCTCTCCTCTGGGGCTTTCCATGCAAAATCAAATCGGCGCACCCAAGCAGGGCCTGTCCCTGACTGATCCACGTGTGCGTGCGTGGCTTTTCCAGATCATCACCATTGTGGCGGTGGTCGGTATGGGCTGGTTTCTGTTCAACAATACACAGACCAACCTGCAACACCGGGGCATCACTTCCGGCTTCGACTTTCTTGAACGCAGTGCCGGCTTCGGCATTGCCCAACACCTGATCGACTACACCGAATCGGACAGCTATGCGCGCGTGTTCGTGATCGGCCTGCTCAACACCCTGCTGGTGTCGATCATCGGCATCATCCTGGCAACCCTCCTGGGTTTCGTGATCGGTGTGGCTCGGCTGTCGCCCAACTTCATGATCAACAAGCTGGCGACGATCTATATCGAGGTGTTCCGCAATATCCCGCCGCTGCTGCAGATCCTGTTCTGGTACTTCGCGGTGTTTCTGACGCTGCCTGGGCCGCGCGCCGCCCATGGCTTCATGGACAGCTTCTACGT
Source organism: Pseudomonas sp. UBA6276 (assembly GCF_002438365.1). NCBI lineage: Bacteria > Pseudomonadati > Pseudomonadota > Gammaproteobacteria > Pseudomonadales > Pseudomonadaceae > Pseudomonas > Pseudomonas sp. UBA6276. The sequence continues at coordinate 1,631 of NZ_DJUS01000148.1, read as the reverse complement.
CAGCAGCCGCGGCCTGAACATGCCGGCTGCCCTTGCTGCACCGGGCTTCTGGCCGTTCGTGATCAGCGTCATCCTGGCCATCGTCGGCATCGTGCTGATGTCCAAATGGGCCACCAAGCGCTTCGAAGCCACCGGCGAGCCGTTCCACAAGTTCTGGGTGGGCCTGGCGATCCTGATCGTCGTGCCGGCCCTGTGCTCGCTGATCTTCGGCGCTCCTGTGCATTGGGAAAAACCCGAGCTCAAGGGCTTCAACTTCGTCGGCGGCTGGGTATTGATCCCGGAACTGCTGGCCCTGACCCTGGCCCTGACCGTTTACACCGCGGCGTTCATCGCCGAGATCGTGCGTTCGGGCATCAAGTCGGTCAGCCACGGCCAGACCGAAGCGGCCCACTCGCTGGGGCTGCGCAACGGCCCGACCCTGCGCAAGGTGATCATCCCGCAGGCCCTGCGCGTGATCATTCCGCCACTGACCAGCCAATACCTGAACCTGGCGAAGAACTCGTCGCTGGCTGCCGGTATCGGTTACCCGGAAATGGTTTCGCTGTTCGCCGGTACCGTGCTCAACCAGACGGGGCAGGCGATCGAAGTCATTGCCATCACCATGAGCGTGTACCTGGCGATCAGTATCAGCATTTCCCTGCTGATGAACTGGTACAACAAGCGCATTGCGCTGATCGAACGGTGAGGATGAGCGCATGACGACCCATATTTTCAAACCCGACCAGCCACCACCGAGCAAAGTGTTCGGCCCGGTCGCGTGGATGCGCCAGAACCTGTTTTCCAGCTGGCTCAACACCCTGCTGACGCTGTTGTCGCTGTACCTGATCTGGCTGATCGTACCGCCGTTGTTGAGCTGGTCGATCTTCGACGCGAACTGGGTCGGCACCACCCGTGCCGACTGCACCAAGGAAGGCGCCTGCTGGGTGTTCATCCAGCAACGTTTCGGACAGTTCATGTATGGCTACTACCCGCCCGAGCTGCGCTGGCGCGTGGACCTGACCGTCTGGCTGGCGGTTCTGGGTGTGGCGCCGCTGTTCATCTCGCGGTTCAAGCGCAAGGCGGTCTACGGCATCGGTTTCCTGGTGCTGTACCCGATCATCGCCTACTTCCTGCTGCACGGCGGGGCGTTCGGCATGCCTAACGTGGCCACCAGCCAGTGGGGCGGTCTGATGCTGACCCTGGTGATCGCCACTGTCGGCATCGCCGGTGCCTTGCCGTTGGGGATTCTGCTGGCCCTGGGCCGTCGCTCGAAAATGCCGGCGGTGAAGGTGGTCTGCGTCACCTTCATCGAGTTCTGGCGCGGTGTGCCGTTGATCACCGTGCTGTTCATGTCCTCGGTGATGCTGCCGCTGTTCCTGCCTGAGGGCATGAACTTCGACAAGCTGCTACGTGCGCTGATCGGCGTGATCCTGTTCCAATCGGCCTATGTCGCCGAGGTGGTGCGCGGTGGTATGCAGGCCATTCCCAAGGGGCAGTACGAGGCGGCTTCGGCCATGGCGCTGGGCTACTGGCGCAGCATGGGTCTGGTGATCCTGCCGCAGGCCCTGAAGATGGTCATTCCGGGCATCGTCAACACCTTCATTGCATTGTTCAAGGACACCAGCCTGGTGATCATCATCGGCCTGTTCGAC
>NZ_DJUS01000023.1:0-18086 GCF_002438365.1 Pseudomonas sp. UBA6276 | reverse complement strand
CGCTCGGCATTGCCGGCGACGATGTAGGGTGCGGCGTTGAAATCTTCGACCGAATCCATGATGCGGTTGGTCAGCAGAAAGCTGTTGATCGATTCCAGCGGTATGCTGGGAATGGCTTCTGCCACGGGTGTGGTGCGCACCTTGGGCGAGAGCTTGATGGTGCCGCGCGAGGCGCCGCGCTCGAGCATCAGTTGCGGCTGGCCGTCGACGAAGCCCAGCACCAGCGAATCGCCGGGGTAGATCAGGTCGGGGTTGGCGATCTGCGGATTGGCGTGCCAGAGCTGCGGCCATTGCCACGGCTGGCGCAGAAACTTGCCGGAAATGTCCCACAATGTGTCGCCACGGACCACGGTGTAGCGCTGTGGGTAGCCGTCCCTGAGCTGCACCTGCGCCTGCGTCAGGCCGGACATTGCCAGCAGTAGCAGGGCGAGTAGTGATTTCCTCATGCCGTGAATCCCTTTATCATGTCTGTTCACGCGAAATAATGACTTTACCTCACAGTGCAGCACATACGCATATGGCTATTTTAAACATCCTCGAATTTCCAGACCCGCGCCTGCGTACCGTCGCCAAGCCGGTCACGGTGGTGGACGACAGCGTTCGCCAGCTCATCGATGACATGTTTGAAACCATGTACGACGCGCCGGGCATCGGTTTGGCCGCTACCCAGATCAATGTGCACAAGCGCATTGTGGTCATGGACCTGTCCGAAGATCGCAGCGAACCGCGGGTGTTCATCAACCCCGAGTTCGAGTCGTTGACCGATGAGATGGACCAGTACCAGGAAGGCTGCCTGTCGGTGCCCGGCTTCTACGAGAATGTCGATCGTCCGCAGAAGGTCAAGGTCACGGCGCTGGATCGCGACGGCAAGCCCTACGAACTGATCGCCGAAGGCCTGCTGGCCGTATGCATCCAGCACGAGTGCGACCACCTCAACGGCAAGCTGTTCGTCGACTACCTGTCCAATCTCAAGCGCGACCGAATCAAGAAGAAGCTGGAAAAACTGCACAAGCAGCAAGCCTGATTCCGGTGCCCCTGTAGGAGCGGTCAATAGCCGCGAACAACGCACCTCGGTGCGTCAGGAAGGGCCCCTTCGCGGCTGTCAGCCGCTCCTACAAAGGGTTGCGGCCCACCTCCAACAGCGAGAACTCCATGCGCATCGTCTTCGCGGGCACTCCCGAGTTTGCCGCCGAACACCTCAAGGCCCTGCTGGCCACCTCCCACCATATCGTCGCCGTGTACACCCAGCCGGATCGCCCGGCGGGACGCGGGCAGAAACTCATGCAAAGTCCGGTCAAGCAACTGGCCCTGGAGCACGGCATCCCTGTGCTCCAGCCAGCGACGCTGCGTGACCCGCAGGCACAGGCCGAACTGTGTGAACTGGCTCCGGACCTCATGGTGGTGGTCGCCTACGGGCTTATCCTGCCGCAGGCGGTGCTGGATATTCCGCCGCTGGGCTGCATCAACAGTCATGCTTCGCTGCTGCCACGCTGGCGCGGTGCAGCGCCGATCCAGCGGGCGGTGCAGGCCGGCGATGCGCAGAGCGGCGTCACCGTGATGCGCATGGAGGCCGGTCTCGATACGGGCCCGATGCTGCTCAAGGTCAGTACCCCGATCGATGCCCACGATACCGGCGGCAGCCTGCACGATCGGTTGGCGCAGCTGGGCCCGCCGGCCGTGGTCCAGGCCATTGCCGGCTTGGCTGCGGGCACCTTGCCGGGCGAAACCCAGGACGACAGCCTGGCCAACTACGCGCACAAGCTGGACAAGAACGAAGCACGCATCGACTGGAGCCAGCCGGCCGAAGTGCTGGAACGCCTGGTACGGGCGTTTTTCCCCTGGCCGATCTGCCACAGCACCTTGAACGGCGAGGCCCTGAAGGTGCTGGCGGCCGAGTTGGCCGAGGGCAGCGGTCAGCCGGGTGAAATCCTTCAGGTCGACAAGGACGGGCTGACCGTCGCCTGCGGTGTGCAGGCACTGCGCCTGACCCGCCTGCAGTTGCCGGGCGGCAAGCCACTCAACTTCAGTGACCTGTTCAACAGCCGCCGCGATCGCTTCGTGGTCGGCACGGTGCTGGGCCAATGAACCCACGTCTGGCGGCGGCCCGCGCGCTCGCGGCAGTGCTCAACGGCAAGGCCTCGCTCAACAGCTCCCTGCCCAAGGAATTGGACAAGGTCGAAGCGCGGGACCGTGGCCTGGTCCAGGACCTGGCGTTCGGCACGGCGCGCTGGCAGCCCCGTCTCGATGCGCTGGCGGAACGCTTGCTGCAAAAGCCCTTCAAGGCCGCCGATGCCGATGTGCATGCCCTGCTGCTGGTGGGCCTCTACCAGCTGCTGTATACCCGCGTGCCGGCCCATGCCGCGATTGGCGAAACCGTCGGCTGCGCCGACAAGCTGAAGAAACCCTGGGCCAAGGCATTGCTCAACGCCGTACTGCGGCGCGCACAACGCGAGAGCGACGCCATTCTGGCCGAACTCGAACGCGATCCGGTGGTACGCACCGCACACCCGCGCTGGCTGCAGAAATCGCTGAAAGCCTTCTGGCCAGAGCAATGGGAAGCCATTTGCGCTGCCAACAACGCTCATCCGCCGATGATCCTGCGGGTCAACCGCCGCCATCACGACCGTGATGCCTACCTGGGCCTGCTGGCCGAGCAGGGCGTGGCCGCGCAGGCCTGTGTCCACAGCCGCGATGGCATCGTTCTTTCAGAAGCCTGCGACGTGCGCGGGCTGCCCGGTTTCAGTGAAGGCTGGGTCAGCGTGCAGGATGAAGCCGCGCAGTTGGCCGCCGAGCTACTCGACCTGGCCCCCGGTCAACGCGTGCTCGATGCCTGCTGCGCGCCAGGTGGCAAGACATGCCATATCCTGGAAGCCGAACCGGCCCTGGCTGAGGTTGTGGGAATCGATCTCGAAGCGAAACGCCTGGTCCGGGTGCGCGAGAACCTGCAGCGTCTGGGGTTGCAGGCTCATTTGATCGCCGCCGATGGCCGCGATACCTCGGCTTGGTGGGACGGCAAGCCGTTCCAGCGCATCCTGCTCGACGCACCCTGCTCGGCCACCGGCGTGATCCGCCGTCACCCCGACATCAAGATGACCCGCCAACCCGACGACATCCAGGCCTTGGCCGTGCTGCAAGGCCAGTTGCTCGACGCCATGTGGCCGACCCTGGAGGTTGGCGGCGTGTTGCTCTATGCCACGTGCTCGACCTTGCCCACGGAAAATACCGAGGTCATCGAAGCGTTCCTCGCTCGCACGCCCGGCGCCCGCGAACTGGACCTGGCCACCTCTGCCGGGATCAAGCAGGCCCATGGCCGCCAACTGCTGGCGCAAGAGGGCGGTCACGATGGCTTCTACTACGCCAAACTGATCAAGATTGCCGCCGTACGCGGCCATTGACGGGGAATAACGGATGAAGATCATCATCCTGGGTGCAGGGCAGGTGGGCGGCACTTTGGCCGAGCACCTGGCCAGCGAGGCCAACGACATCACCGTGGTCGATACCGACCCCGAACGCCTGCGCAACCTCGGCGATCGCCTGGACATCCGTACCGTGCAGGGCCGCGGCTCGTTTCCGACCGTGCTGCGCCAGGCCGGTGCCGACGACGCGGACATGCTGGTGGCAGTGACCAACAGCGACGAAACCAACATGGTCGCCTGCCAGGTCGCCTACACCCTGTTCCATACCCCGACCAAGATCGCCCGGGTGCGCGAATCGGCCTATCTCACCCGTGCCGGCCTGTTCGACAACGATGCCATCCCGGTGGATGTGCTGATCAGCCCTGAACAGGTGGTGACCAACTACATCAAGCGCCTGATCGAATACCCCGGCGCCTTGCAGGTCATCGACTTCGCCGGAGGCAAGGCGCAGCTGGTTGCGGTCAAGGCTTACTACGGCGGCCCGCTGGTGGGCCAGCAATTACGGCAGATTCGTCATCACATGCCCAAGGTCGATACACGCGTGGCGGCCATCTTCCGTCGGGATCGGCCGATCCTCCCCCGGGGCGACACGGTCATCGAAGCGGACGATGAAGTCTTCTTCATCGCCGCCCGCGAAGACATTCGCGCGGTGATGAGCGAACTGCGTCGGGTCGACCAGAGCAACAAGCGGGTGGTCATCGCCGGCGGCGGGCAGATCGGCGAGCGCCTGGCCGAAGCCATCGAAAGCCGTTACCAGGTGAAGATCATCGAGATGAATCCGGCGCGGTGTCGCTATCTTTCCGACACACTGGACAGCACCGTGGTGTTGCAGGGCAACGCCTCGGACCGCGACCTGATGCTCGAAGAGAACATCGCCCAGGCCGATATCTTCCTGGCCCTGACCAACGATGACGAGGCCAACATCATGTCCTCGTTGCTGGCCAAGCGACTGGGCGCGCGCAAGGTCATGACCATCATCAACAACCCGGCCTACGTCGATCTGGTCCAGGGCGGCGAAATCGACATCGCCCTGAGTCCACAACTGGCGACCATCGGTACGCTGCTTGCGCACGTACGGCGTGGCGATATCGTCAGTGTGCATTCATTGCGTCGCGGCGCGGCCGAAGCCATCGAGGCCATTGCCCACGGCGACGCGCGCTCGAGCAAGGTGATCGGCAAGCCCATCGAAACCATCGACCTGCCACCGGGAACCACCATTGGCGCGATCATTCGCGATGACCAGGTGATCATCGCCCACAGCGATACGGTGATCGAAGCCGGTGACCACGTGATCCTGTTCGTTGTGGATAAAAAATACATCCGCGACGTGGAAAAGCTGTTCCACGTGGGCCTGAGCTTCTTCTGACCCCCGATCCCGCTCCTTCATGGAGCGGGCCCTTCAGCAGCCCGCTCTGTGAAAGCATATCGTGTGGGAGCGGGTCTCTGCCCGCGAAGAGGCCATCACGCCAGGCCGCTATCTCAATACCACTTCGCCTCACCCGCCGGCCGCTTCTTGAAGCGCTTCATGCTCCACATGTACTGGCTCGGATAAGCCCGCACATACTTCTCGACCACAGCGCTCATCGCCGCGACCGAGGTGTGCGTATCGGTGCTGTACATGGCCTCGGGCGCCGCTTCCAGAATGACCTTGTAGCCCGAACCGTCCGGCAGGCGCAGCGCATGCAGGAACACACCGACGGCCTTGCCGCCAGCCAGCATGTTGGGCACGAACTTGCTGGTCAGCGCCAGCGTACCGAGGAAGGGGACGAACATGCCGGCCGATTCGGCCGGTTCCGGGTCCGCCGGAATGCCCACCTGGCCGCCCTTGCGCACCTCCTTGATGACACTGAGGATGCCTTCCTTGGTCGAAGCCGCCACGCGGTTGCCCAATTGCACCCGCTGCTTCTGCAGCAGCTCGTCCACTGCCTTGAGCTTGGGCGGGCGGTAGAAAATGATCGGCTTGCACTGGTTGCAGTAGAAGTGATTGAGCACCTCCCAGTTGCCTAGATGGCTGGTGATGCCGACCACGCCCTTGCCCGACGCCAGCGCCTGAGTGAGCACCTCCAGGCCCTCGACTTCGCGCACCAGATCGAGCGAGCGCTGGGCAGGCCAGATCCAGGCGCAGGCGCTCTCGGTCAACGTCTTGCCGATGTCCATCAGGCTGCGTCCCACCAGACGCTCGCGCTCGGCACCGTCCATCTCCGGAAAACACTTGGCCAGGTTGATACGCACCACATCGCGCGACCGGGTCGGCAGCTTCCACATCAGCCAGCCGATGGCGGTGCCGACCCGTTGCACGGTGCGCCACGGCAGCAGCGCGAACAACCGCAAGGCACCGACCATCAGCGCCCCTTTGAACTTATCCACAGATCACTCCTTAATTGCCCAGACGCTCATTCTAGCCTCAGCCGGCCAGCGCGGCGTAGCGATCGCAATCCCGGGTATGGTCCATGACCATGCCCGAGGCCTGCATGAAGGCGTAGCAGATGGTCGGGCCGACGAAGGTGAAGCCGGCTTTCTTCAAGGCCTTGCTCATGGCTCGGGCCTCGTCGGTTTCCGTGGGGATGTCGCTGCGATCGCGCGGATGATTGATCTTCGGCTGTCCACCGACGAACGACCAGAGAAAAGCCACCGGGTCTTCAAGCTGCAGCCAGGCGCGGGCGTTCTTGCGCACCCCGTTGAGTTTGAGGCGATTGCGCACGATGCCTGGATCCTGCATCAGCTCCTCGATCTCCTCGTCACTCAGCTGCGCAAGACGTTGCGGGTCGAAGCCGTGGAGGACCTGTCGATAGCGTTCACGCTTGCGCAGCACGGTGATCCACGACAGGCCGGCCTGGAACCCTTCCAGCGAAAGCAACTCGAACAGGGCGCCCGCCTCGCGCAGCGGCACCCCCCACTCAAGGTCGTGATAGGCCTGGTACAACGGGTCTTGGGTACACCAAAAGCAGCGAGGCATTGGGGCTCCATGGGTAGAGGCGCCGCGGAATCGCGGTATACTCCCGCTCTTTATATTCGCAGCCCTAGAAACAGGTGAATTTCGTGAGCCAGCCTACGCCAGCCGTGCGTACCTTCCAAGACTTGATCCTCGCCCTGCAGCAATACTGGGCCGAGCAAGGTTGTGTGGTGCTTCAGCCCTACGATATGGAAGTGGGCGCCGGCACTTTTCATACCGCCACGTTTCTGCGCGCCGTCGGCCCGGAAACCTGGAACGCCGCTTACGTGCAACCCAGCCGCCGTCCGACTGACGGCCGCTATGGCGAGAACCCCAACCGCCTGCAGCACTACTACCAGTTCCAGGTCGTTCTGAAGCCCAACCCGGACAACTTCCAGGAGCTGTACCTGGGATCGCTCAAGCACATCGGCCTCGATCCGCTGGTGCACGACGTACGCTTCGTCGAAGACAACTGGGAGTCGCCGACCCTGGGCGCCTGGGGTCTGGGCTGGGAAGTCTGGCTCAACGGCATGGAAGTCACTCAGTTCACCTACTTCCAGCAGGCCGGTGGCATCGAGTGCTACCCGGTCACCGGCGAAATCACCTACGGCCTCGAGCGCCTGGCCATGTACCTGCAGGGCGTCGACTCGGTCTACGACCTGGTCTGGGCCGATGGTCCGTTCGGCAAGGTGACCTACGGCGACGTGTTCCATCAGAACGAGGTGGAGCAGTCCACCTACAACTTCGAGCACGCCAACGTCGACAAGCTGTTCGAACTGTTCGATTTCTACGAGAGCGAAGCCAAGCGCCTGCTCGAACTGGACCAGCCCCTGCCGCTGCCCAGCTATGAAATGGTCCTGAAGGCGTCCCACACCTTCAACCTGCTCGATGCTCGCCGCGCCATTTCGGTCACCGCGCGCCAGCAGTACATCCTGCGTGTGCGGACCCTGGCCCGCGGCGTGGCACAGGCCTACCTGATGGCCCGTGCCAAGCTGGGTTTCCCCATGGCGACCCCTGATCTGCGTGATGAAGTATTGGCCAAGCTGGAGGCTGCGCAATGAGTGCTCAAGATTTTCTGGTCGAGCTGGGCACCGAAGAGCTGCCACCCAAGGCCCTCAACACCCTGGCCGACGCTTTCCTGGCCGGTATCGAGAAAGGCCTGCAGGCCGCTGGCCTGAACTACAGCGCCAAGAACGTCTATGCCGCGCCTCGTCGCCTGGCCGTGCTGATCACGGGCCTGGACACCCAGCAGCCGGACCGCAGCATCAACCTCGACGGCCCGCCGTTGCAGGCCGCGTTCAATGCCGAAGGCGAGCCGACCCAGGCCGCGTTGGGCTTCGCCAAGAAATGCGGCGTGGACCTCAGCGAAATCGATCGTAGCGGCCCCAAGCTGCGCTACAGCCAGAACATCGTCGGCAAGCCGACGGCCAGCCTGCTGCCGACCATCGTCGAAGACTCGCTCAACGACCTGCCGATCCCCAAGCGCATGCGCTGGGGAGCGCGCAAGGAAGAATTCGTGCGGCCAACCCAGTGGTTGGTGATGCTGCTGGGTGACGACGTCGTCGATTGCACCATCCTGGCTCAGAAGGCCGGACGTGAATCACGCGGTCACCGCTTCCATCATCCAGAGAGCGTGCGCATCGGCTCGCCGGCCAGCTACCGCGAAGACATGCGCCAGGCCTACGTGCTGGCCGACGCTCAGGAGCGCCGTGAACTGATCGCCCGGCGCACCGCCGAGCTGGCCACCCAGCAGGAAGGCAGCGCCATCGTGCCACCGGCCCTGCTCGACGAAGTGACGGCGCTGGTCGAATGGCCCGTACCTCTGGTGTGCTCGTTCGAAGAGCGTTTCCTGGAGGTGCCGCAGGAAGCCCTGATCACCACCATGCAGGACAACCAGAAGTACTTCTGCCTGCTGGATGCCGACGGCAAGCTGCTGCCACGCTTCATCACCGTGGCCAACATCGAGAGCAAGGATCCGCGTCAGATCGTCGAGGGCAACGAAAAAGTCGTACGCCCACGCCTGACCGACGCCGAGTTCTTCTTCAAGCAGGACAAGAAGCAGCCGCTGGAAAGCTTCAACGCGCGCCTGGAAAACGTGGTGTTCCAGGCGCAGTTGGGCAGCGTTTACGACAAGGCCGTACGGGTCTCCAAACTGGCGGCCTACATTGCCTCGCGCATTGGTGGCGATGCCCAGCGCGCCGCGCGGGCAGGCTTGCTGTCGAAGTGCGACCTGGCCACGGAAATGGTCGGTGAATTCCCGGAAATGCAGGGCGTGGCCGGCTACTACTACGCGCTCAACGATGGCGAGCCCGAAGACGTCGCTCTGGCGCTCAACGAGCAGTACATGCCGCGTGGCGCGGGTGCCGAACTGCCCAGCACCCTGACCGGCGCAGCCGTGGCCATCGCCGACAAGCTCGACACCCTGGTCGGGATCTTCGGCATCGGCATGCTGCCCACCGGCAGCAAGGACCCCTATGCCCTGCGCCGTGCCGCGCTGGGCGTGCTGCGCATCCTGATCGACAAGCAACTGGACCTGAACATCAACGACGCCGTGGGTTTCGCGGTCTCGGCCTTCGGCAGCAAGGTGAAGTCCGCAGGGCTGGCCGAGCAGGTGCAGGAGTTCATCTTCGACCGCCTGCGTGCTCGCTACGAAGACGAAGGCATCGATGTGGCTACCTACCTGTCGGTCCGTGCACTGCAGCCTGGTTCGGCGCTGGATTTCGACCAGCGCGTGCAGGCTGTCCAGGCGTTCCGCCGGTTGCCCGAAGCGGCTGCTCTGGCGGCGGTGAACAAGCGCGTCTCGAACCTGTTGAGCAAAGCCGACGGCAAGATCTCCGCCACCGTGGAGCCCAAGTACTTCGACAACGCCAACGAGTTCTCGCTGTATTCGGCCATCACTCAGGCCGACCAGGCCGTGGTGCCCATGGCTGCCGAGCGTCGCTACAACGAAGCGCTGACCCGTCTGGCCGCCTTGCGCGAGCCAGTGGATGCGTTCTTCGAAGCGGTGATGGTCAATGCCGAAGATGCCAATGTGCGGGCCAACCGCTATGCCTTGCTGGCACGGCTGCGCGGCCTGTTCCTGGGCGTCGCCGACATTTCGTTGCTGGGGTAAGCCTTGAAACTGCTGATTCTCGATCGCGATGGGGTCATCAACCATGACTCCGATGCCTACATCAAATCGGTCGCCGAATGGCTGCCATTGCCCGGCGCGATCGAGGCCATTGCGCAGTTGCACCAAGCCGGCTGGACGGTGGCGGTCGCCACCAACCAGTCTGGCCTGGCGCGCGGATACTACGACCTGGCCACCCTCGACGCCATGCACGAGCGCCTGCGCTCGCTGGTGGCCGAGCAGGGCGGCGAGGTCGGCCTGATCGTGCATTGTCCACATGGTCCGGATGACCATTGCACCTGCCGCAAACCGCTTCCGGGCTTGTTGCAGACCATCGCTGCTCACTATGACGTGCCTCTGGCTGGCGTCTGGTTCGTGGGTGATAGCTTGAGTGACCTGAACGCCGCAACGGCGGTGGCTGCTCAGCCGGTGCTGGTGAAAACCGGCAAAGGCCTGCGTACCCTGACTCATGAACTGCCCGAAGGGACGCTGATTTTCGATGACCTGGCGGCAGTCGCCGGGCACCTTATCCACACTTGACGGTACCCACCGCTATGTCGATCCTGCGGGCAATCAGAATCTTTGCCTTTTATCTGCTATTGGGCAGCAGCGCCTTGCTGTGGTGCACGCTGAGCTTCTTCATCGCGCCATTCCTGTCGTTCAAGGCGCGCTACCGTTTCATCAACGTGTACTGGTGCCGTTGTGCGCTGTGGCTGACACGCGTCATGCTCGGCATCGATGTGCAGATCAAGGGGGCACACAACGTTCCCAAGACACCCTGCGTCATCGTCTCCAACCACCAGAGCACCTGGGAAACCTTTTTTCTCTCGGCCTATTTTCAGCCCCTGAGCCAGGTGCTCAAGCGCGAGCTGCTGTTCGTCCCGTTCTTTGGCTGGGCCATGGCCATGCTGCGCCCCATTGCCATCGATCGCGACAACCCCAAGTTGGCACTCAAGGAGGTCGCGAGCAAGGGGGACACCCTGTTGAAAGATGGGGTGTGGGTGCTGATCTTTCCTGAAGGTACCCGCGTTCCCTACGGCCAGATTGGCAAATTCACCCGCAGCGGCAGTGCCCTGGCGGTGAATGCCGAATTACCCGTATTGCCCATCGCTCACAACGCCGGGCGCTATTGGCCCAAGGAAGGCTGGAACAAGCACCGTGGCACCATCGAGGTGGTCATTGGTGAGCCGATGTACGCCGAGGGTACAGGCCCGCGAGCCATTGCAGCCCTGAACGAGCGCGTACAGACATGGAATGAGCAAACCCAGCAGGCCATGGGCGCGCTGCCGGAAAAGCCCGAAATTGCACCGACACCGGTTATCTGATTTCTGTGGATAACTTGTGTATTGTTTCTCGCGTAAACTATTTGAAAACTGCGTAACCAGTTGTTGGATATACAGTTTTCTAAAGGCTATAAATCCCTGCCATTGGTGCATAAGTTTTTTGCACGGCGGTGAAAGGCTCGACTTTCGAGCCTTTCACCGCAGCGTCTAGACCTTGTCCAGATCAACGTGCCGCGTTTCCTTCAGACAGAACATCCCCACCACGAAGCTGATCCCGGTCACCAGCACCGGGTACCACAGTCCGTAGAAGATATCCCCGGTGTACACCACCAACGCGAACGAGACCGTGGGCAGGAATCCGCCGAACCAGCCGTTGCCGATGTGATAAGGCAGGGACAGTGAGGTATAGCGGATGCGCGTGGGGAAGAGTTCAACCATCACCGCTGCCAGCGGGCCATAGGTCATGGTAGCGATCAGAATCATGGCAACGATGATCAACACCACCATGGGTTGATTCACCAGGCTCGCATCGGCTTTGGCAGGGTAGCCGGCCTGGGCGATGGCAGCCCGCAACGCCGGCTCGTCATAGCCCGTGATGCGCTGCTCGCCGATCGTGATCGCCACATCGCTGCCGTCGGCTGGAGCCGAGGAATACGGCACACCCGATTTGATCAGCAACGTCTTGACCTTGTCGCAGGGACTGTCGAATTTGGCCTTGCCCACCGGATCGAACTGGAAGGTGCAGGTGGCCGGGTCAGCCATGACCGTCACTGGCGCTGTGCGAGTGGCCTGGTCGATCTGCGGATTGGCGTAGTGGCTCAAGCCCTTGAACAGCGGGAAATAGGCAAAGGTTGCCAACAGCAATCCCAGCATCAGGATGGGCTTGCGTCCAATGCGGTCGGACAACCAACCGAAGAATACGAAGAACGGCGCACCGATGATCACACTGATGATCAGCAACTGGTTGGCCAGCGCCGGATCCATCTTCAACATTTGCGTCAGGAAGAACAGCACGTAGAACTGCGCGCAGTAGAAGGTCACCGCCTGCCCGGCGTTGATGCTGAACAGCGCGGTCAGCACGATCTTCAGGTTCTGCCAGGAACCGAAAGACTCCCGGATCGGGGATTTACTGGTTTTGCCCTCGGACTTCATCTTGGTGAACGTCGGCGACTCGCTCAGGCTCAGACGAATCCAGGTCGAGATACCCAGCAATACGATCGACAGCAGGAACGGCAGGCGCCAGCCCCAGACTTCGAACTGATCGCCGCTGATGTAGCGGCTGCCCAGCACCACCAGCAACGACAGCAGCAAGCCCAGGGTGGCAGTCGACTGAATCCAGCCGGTATGAAAACCTCGCTTGCCCTGTGGCGCATGTTCGGCCACATAGGTCGCCGCGCCACCGTACTCACCTCCCAGTGCCAGGCCCTGCAGCATGCGCAGAATCACCAGGATGATCGGCGCCGCGATGCCGATGCTGGCATAGGTCGGGAGCAAGCCTACCGCGAAGGTCGACACCCCCATCAGAATGATGGTCATGAGAAAGGTGTACTTGCGCCCGATCATGTCGCCAAGGCGTCCGAACACCAAAGCGCCGAAAGGGCGCACCAGAAAGCCTGCTGCAAATGCCATCAGGGCAAAGATGAAGGCTGTGGTCTCGTTCACTCCGGCAAAGAACTGCTTGCTGATCACCGCAGCCAGGGCGCCGTACAGAAAGAAGTCATACCATTCGAACACCGTGCCCAGAGAAGAGGCGAAGATGATCTTCTTCTCGTCTCGGTTCACGGCAGGCGCGGCCGCCGCGCCCTGTTGCAGATAATCCGCCATATTCGCATCCTCAGTGATTATTGTTGTTGTTCCACTGTTGCCTGTCCCGAGTACTGCCTGTGCTCGGTCAAATCCTTTCCGGCATTTGCAGCGATGTCGCCGGCACTGCTTGCAAGGGCTGTGGATCAAGGATCATCTGCGCAGCCTTTTCGGCGATCATCACCGTCGGCGAGCAGGTATTGCCCGAGACGATTTCCGGCATGATCGACGCGTCCGCCACACGCAGGCCCTGCACGCCACGTACCTTGAGTTGCGCATCCACCACCGCAAGGGTGTCATTGCCCATGCGGCAGGTACCCGCTGGATGAAAGATAGTCGTTCCTATGCGTCCTGCCGCTGCACGCAACGCTTCCTCACTCTGCACCTCTTCCCCTGGCAGGTATTCCTGTGGAGCAAAGCCTTGCAGCGCCGAGCCTTGAACGATCTTGCGCGTCAGGCGGATAGCATCCACGGCCACCCGAACATCCTCGGGGTCGCTCAAATAATTGGGATCGATCAGCGGTGCTGCGTCCGGATCGGCAGAACTGATATCGACCCGCCCGCGACTTTTCGGGCGCAGGTTGCACACCGAGGCCGTGAACGCAGGAAACCGATGCAGCGGCTCGCCGAAGCGCTCCAGCGACAGGGGCTGTACGTGATACTGAAGGTTGGGGGAGGGCTGCTCGGGGCTTGAGCGCACGAACGCACCCAGCTGGCTGGGCGCCATGGCCAGCGGCCCACTGCGGTCGTACAGGTAGCGCACACCCATGCCGAACTTGCCCCACAGGCTGTTGGCCACTTGGTTAAGCGTGCGTGCATTGCTGACCTTGTAGACCAGACGCAGTTGCAGATGGTCCTGCAGGTTGCCGCCCACCCCAGGCAGTTCGTGCTGCACCTGGATGCCCAGGCGTTCGAGCAATGGCCGCGGACCGATGCCGGATCGCTGAAGGATGGTCGGGGAGCCGATCGCGCCCGCACAGAGAATGATTTCCCTTGCAGCCTGGAACCGATGGTCCTCACCCTGCCAGCGGGCAACCACGGTGTGAGCACGGCCATCCTGCAACAGCACCTTGTCCACTCGAACGCCCGTATGGACCGTCAGGTTCGCCCGTTTGAGCGCCGGACGCAGGAACGCCTTGGTCGAATTCCAGCGCACTCCGGCTTTCTGATTGACCTGGAAATACCCACACCCCTGATTGTCGCCGGTGTTGAAGTCATCGATGCTGGCAATGCCGGATTCCGCCGCCGCACTGCGGAACGCATCGAGAATGGGCCAGCGGTAACGCTGCTGCTCCACGCGCCACTCGCCCTCGGCGCTATGGAATTCCGAATTGCCGGCATGGTGGCTCTCGCTCTTGCGAAACAGCGGCAGGACGTCCTTCCAGCCCCAGCCCGGATTGCCCAAGGCCTCCCAGCGGTCATAGTCGCTGGACTGGCCGCGCATGTAGATCATGCCGTTGATCGAAGAACAGCCACCCAGGACCTTGCCCCGTGGGTAGCTCAGGGCACGGCCGTCGAGGCCCGGTTGCGGTTGGGTCTTGAAGCACCAGTCGGTGCGGGGGTTGCCGATGCAGAACAGGTAGCCCACCGGAATATGGATCCAGGCATAGTTGTCCCGGCCTCCGGCCTCCAGCAACAACACCTTGACCGAGGGATCGGCGGACAGTCGATTGGCAAGCAGGCAGCCTGCAGGACCGGCGCCGACAATGATGTAGTCGTAGACGGATGAGATCGATGGCATGGTGTACTCCGCGCCGTTTTATTGTTCTTGTCGTTCCCCATGTTATTGATTAGCTTCGTGGTGAAAACGAAAGATTTCACCCAGGGGCTGAGCGTTTTCGCACAGCGCACCGCGCAGTTGATTAACAAGGGAAAATCGATGTTCGACTGGAACGACCTGCGCTTCTTTCTCGAACTGCACCGCAGCGGTCGCCTGCTGACCGCCGCCAAGCGCCTGCACACGACCCATAGCACCGTCGCCCGGCACATCGAAAGCATCGAGCGCCATCTGGGTACGCCACTGTTCGTACAGAATGCCCATGGCTACGAACTGACCCCGGCGGGGCAGACGCTGCTCAAGCATGCCGAGGCCATGGAAAACGTGGCGCTTCGCGCGCAGGAAGACATCACGCAGTCGTTCAACCCGCTGGGCAAGATCCGCCTGGGCGTGACCGAAGGGATCGGCATCGCCTTCATCACTCCCCGCATCGGTGAACTGTTCCGCCGCTACCCGGGCCTGGAAGTGGAGCTGGTGGCTGTTCCACGCTTCGTCAGCATCCTCAACCGCGAAGCCGAAATCAGTGTGCACCTGGAGCGTCCCAACGCGGACTTGCTGATTACCCGCAAACTCACCGATTACCACCTGGCCCTGTATGCCAGTGCCGATTACCTCGCCACCGCGTCACCGTTGCGTAGCCGTGAAGACCTGGCACAGCACCGCTGGATCGGCTATGTCGACGACCTGTTGTTCAGTCAGGAACTGCTCATGCTCAACAGCTTCTGCCGCAGCCCGGTGGTTGCCTTCCGCAGCACCAGCGTCCTGGCCCAACAGGAAGCGGCCTGTATTGGTCTCGGCATCGCTGTGCTGCCGGTGTACATGGCTGCCCATGATCCGCGCCTGGTGCGCGTATTGCCTGACGAGACCATTCAGCGCAGCTACTGGATAAGCACCCGGCGCGAGCTACACAAATCGGTGCGGCTGCGCGTGGTCTGGGATTTCCTCCTGCAACTGTGCGCCGACCAGCAAGCCACCTTACTCGCCACCTGAAGCCATGCCCGGCTCCCACAAGGGAGAGGTGTGTTGCCTTCATGTGGGAGCGGTGTGTTGCCGCCATGTGGGAGCGGGCTCTGCCCGCGAAAGCGTCAGTCGCGCCACCACGGATTCAGCGGGCTCAAACAACCACCGGCTGCCCGCCATGAACAGCTTCCCCCGCATCGCCATGCAGGGAAATCTTCGAGGTCTCGGGCAACGCCAACCCTCCCACAAGTGCCAGCACCGACACCCCCATCAGGTAGAACGCCGGCGACAGGTTGCTCCCGGTCATCCCGATCAACCAAGTAGCCATCAACGGCGCCGTACCGCCAAACAGGGTATAGGCCAGGTTGTAGGTAATCGCCGACGCCGTGTAGCGGGTCCGGGTCGGGAAGGTTTCCGAAAGCAGGGCAGCAGTCACCACACCGCTGAGCACTGCGCCCACCGCCAGCATCATCACGCCGAATACAGAGGCGGCGAACGAGCCCGAACTGGCCAGCAGGAACGAAGGGTAAACCACCGCGATCAGCAACACGCCGGTGGTGGCCACCGTCGCGCGGCGACCGACCCTGTCGGAAAACGCACCCGCCACCGGACACATCAACGCGGCGAACACCAGCGCGATCACCGAGATCAGCAATGCCGTGGCTCTGCTCAGCCCACCCACCACCTGCAGGTAGGTCGCGAAATAGGTCGTGAACATATAGAAGGAGAGGGCGGTCAGCGACACGAATGCCCCCAGGCACAGGATTGCACCGCCATGACTGCGCAGGGTGTCCTTGAGCGGCGAATGGGCGACGTCGTGATCCTGTTTAACAGCCTGGAATGCGGGGGTCTCATCCAGGCGCCAGCGCAGATAAAGACCGACCAGACCCAGCGGCGCCGCAATCAGGAAGGGCACTCGCCATCCCCAACTGGCCATCGCCTCGGGCGACAGCGATGCGTCCAGTGCATAAGCCATGACCGCCGCACAGGCAAACGCGCTGAAGGTCGACACCGGGATGAAGCTGCCATACCAGGCACGTTGGGTACGCGGGGCGTGCTCCATGAGGTAGGCACAGGCTCCAGCGTATTCGCCTCCTGCAGAAAAACCCTGCGCGCAGCGGATCAGCGTGAGCAGGATCGGCGCGGCAATACCAATGGCGGCATAGGTAGGCAGCAAGCCGATGAGCGTCGTTGCACCAGCCATGAGCAGAATGGTCATGGCCAGCACCTTCTTGCGTCCGATCCGGTCGCCGAGCATGCCAAACACGATCCCGCCCAACGGCCGGAAAGCGAACGCCACGGCGAACACCGCAAAGGTCTTCAACAACCCCGTGGTGTCATCCCCGCTGGGAAAGAACTGCTGGGCAATCGCCGTGGCCAGGAAACCATAGACGGCAAAGTCGAACCATTCCACGAAGTTGCCTACGGCAGCCGCGCAGATCACCTTTTTCAACGTTGCGGGAGAAACCCGCCCCTCCATTGCCTGGTTCATGATCTCCACCTCTGCACAGTTGTATCGAGCGATCGATTATCCGGTGCGTGCCATCCCACGATTGCCAAAAAACGGCATTGGCGTAGTCATGGCCGCAACGCACATGTGACAGGCCGTCGCAAGATCCACGCCAGCGTCGCGCTTGTTTCCTGCCAGGCAAGAGACCCAAGATCAGCACCCATAAAAAAACCCCGGGCCAAAGGCACCGGGGTCTGGTTCGCCGAGCGCGTCGACCTATCAGAAGTCCAGGTTCGACACCGCCAATGCGTTGCTTTCGATGAACTCGCGACGTGGCTCGACCGCATCACCCATCAGGGTGTTGAAGATCTGGTCGGCACCGATCGCGTCCTCGATGGTGACCTTGAGCATGCGGCGCACGCTTGGGTCCATCGTGGTTTCCCACAGCTGATCCGGGTTCATCTCACCCAGCCCTTTGTAGCGCTGGATGGTATGACGCTTGGTGCTTTCGGTCATCAGCCAGTCCAGGGCTTCCTTGAACTCGACCACAGCCTTCTTGCGCTCGCCACGTTTCACGTAGGCACCTTCATCCAGCAGACTGGCCAACTGTGCGCCCAGAGCGGTCACGGTCTTGTAATCGTTGCTGCCGAAGAAATCACGGTTGAAGGTGATGTAGCTGGCCAGGCCGTGGGAAGTGATCTCCACTTCCGGCAGCCAGACATTGCGCTCATGGTCTTCACGCAGGCTGGCTTTGTACACCAGGCCGGATTTCTCGCTGGTGCGCAGACGCGCATCGAACTTGGCCAACCAGGCTTGCATGGCTTCGTGGTCGCCCAGTTGCTCGAGCGAAACCGCCGGCAGGTACACGAAGTGCTCGGTGAGCTCCTGCGGATACAGGCGCGACAGGCGCTTGAGCGTCTTCATGACCATGCGGAAATCATTGACCAGACGCTCCAGAGCTTCACCGGAAATCCCTGGCGCCGAATCGTTGAGGTGCAGGCTCGCATCTTCCAGGGCCGACTGCGTCATGTATTCTTCCATGGCGTCGTCGTCCTTGATGTACTGCTCCTGCTTGCCCTTCTTGACCTTGTACAGCGGCGGCTGGGCGATGTAGATATAGCCGCGCTCGATCAACTCCGGCAGCTGGCGGAAGAAGAACGTCAGCAGCAGGGTACGAATGTGCGAACCGTCCACATCGGCATCGGTCATGATGATGATGTTGTGATAGCGCAGCTTGTCGATGTTGTACTCTTCGCGACCGATACCGCAACCCAGCGCCGTGATCAGGGTGCCGACTTCCTGCGACGAAATCATCTTGTCGAAGCGGGCCTTCTCGACGTTGAGGATCTTGCCCTT
>NZ_DJUS01000165.1:7062-16725 GCF_002438365.1 Pseudomonas sp. UBA6276 | reverse complement strand
ATTCGTTGTTGGTGCCGTAGGTAATGTCGGCGGCATAGGCCAGACGCTTCTCTTCCGGCGGCGCGAACGGCGTGACCACGCCGACGGTGAGGCCCAGGTATTCGTACAGCGGACGCATCCAGTTGGCATCGCGACGCGCCAGGTAGTCGTTGACCGTGACCACGTGCACGCCCTTGCCGGACAGTGCGTTGAGGTATACGCCCAGGGTCGCTACCAGGGTCTTGCCTTCACCGGTGCGCATTTCGGCGATCATGCCTTCGTGCAGGGTGATGCCACCGATCAGCTGGACATCGAAGTGCCGCATACCCATGACGCGCTTGCCGGCTTCGCGGCAGACGGCGAAGGCTTCGGGCAGCAGCTGGTCGAGGGTCTCGCCTTTTGCCAGGCGGGCCTTGAACTCTGCGGTCTTGGCGCGCAGCTGCTCGTCCGAAAGGGCCACCATCTGCTCTTCGAAGGCATTGACGGCTTGTACCGTCTTGAGCATGCGTCGTACTTCACGCTCGTTCTTGCTTCCAAAAAGTTTCTTTAACAAAGGCGCAAACATATTGGCAGGATCTTCCACACATAGGGATGGAGGGCGGCCCCGTGAGTCGCCCGTGCAGCCCTCATGGCCGCATGCGAACGAGCATTCTACCCGGAAACGATGGAGAGGAAAGTGGCGCGATGTCCACGATGCTGGCACAGCGTTGTAATGGGGCGGCTTTACAATAAGGGCTTTTTCGCCAACTTCAACCCGCAAGGTGCAGATGTCATCCATTCAAACGCCGAGAGCTGGCCTGTGTCGTCCATGTGAAACGGTGTGGGCGAGGGATTCTGTTAAGATGCCGACTCTGTAACTTCAGGTGTATCCCCATGGTCTTTCGCCCCCTGCCCGCCCGGGCACCGGCAGTCCTGCTGCGCGAAGCCAAACCGCTCAAGGCCCTGTTCAGCCAGGCCCAGCGCCTGTCGCATCTGCAGCGCCTGTTCGAGAGCCAACTGCAGCCGGCGGCGCGCGAGCATTGCTACGTCGCCTCGTGGCGCGAGGGCAGCCTGTTGCTGATCGTCACCGACGGCCACTGGGCCACGCGCCTGCGCTACCAGCAGAAGCGCCTGCAACGCGATCTGCAGGCGCTGGAGGAATTCAGCAGCCTGACGCGCATCCTGTTCAAGGTGCAGCCGCCCACCGTGCAGAGCAAGGCCGGCGCGCGCAGCATCGACCTGTCGATCAGCGCGGGCGAGAACATCCAGGCGACCGCCGAGGGCATCAGCGATCCCAATCTGCGCGCGGCGCTGGAACGTCTGGCAGCTCACGCCAAGCGGCCACGCTGAGCGCTCGCCACACCCCAACCGTCCCCCCGCCCCGCCCCAAAAAACAACACCCAAAAAAAAGCCACCCAATGGGTGGCCTATAAATGTGAAACCAGAAAAGAGAGGTTGTATCAACCCAACGCAGCTGGCCGCATGTAAGAGATCGGTACCGTGCTGGCATCTTCGAACGTAACCACTTCCCAGGCGTCATCCTGCTCGAGCAGACGACGAAGAAGCTGGTTGTTCAGTGCGTGGCCCGACTTGTAGCCACGGAATTCGCCAATCAGGCTGTTACCCAGCTGATAGAGATCGCCGATTGCATCGAGAATCTTGTGTTTGACGAATTCGTCTTCGTAGCGAAGACCGTCCTCATTCATGACGCCTGCCTCGTCCACCACGATAGCGTTTTCAACGCTGCCGCCCAGTGCACGATTGTGCTTGCGCAGGTATTCAAGGTCGCTCATGAAGCCGAACGTGCGCGCCCGACTGACTTCCTTCACGAAGGACGTGCTGGAAAAGTCGACGCTGGCGGTCTGGGTGCGATCCTTGAAGACAGGATGATCGAAATCTATTTCGAAGCTCACCTTGAACCCTTCGAAAGGCAGGAAGGTGGCGCGCTTGTCGCCCTCCGTCACTGTCACTTCACGCAGGATCCGGATGAATTTCTTCGGCGCGTCTTGTTCTTCCAGGCCAGCCGATTGAATCAGGAATACGAAGGGTCCGGCACTGCCATCCATGATCGGCACTTCGGACGCGGAGAGCTCGACGTAGGCGTTATCGATTCCCAGGCCCGCCATGGCCGACAGTAGATGCTCTACGGTATCGACCTTGACATCGCCATTGACCAAAGTGGTGGACATCGTGGTGGCGCCGACATTGTGGGCGCGCGCAGGGATCTGCACGACCGGATCGAGGTCGACACGGCAGAACACGATGCCGGTATCCACGGGCGCGGGCTTCAAGGTCAGGTAGACCTTCTCACCGGAGTGCAAGCCGACGCCTGTGGCACGGATAATATTCTTCAGGGTGCGTTGTTTAATCATGGCATTGGCCGCTTCAGCGCAAATTGCGAACTGGTATCAACAAAGGCTGGCGATGATAGCAGACCGAACCTTTGCTGAACACCAATCACCCTAATACCCCTGATAAATTGCATCAATCGGCCTGACGACGCAGGAAGGCCGGGATGTCCAGATAATCCAGGTCATCCTGTGGGTTCAGCTTGGCCGCAGCGGCAGCGCCGGCGTGAGCCTGGTTGCGCATCACGGTCGGGCGATCCAGGTCGCGGTAGTTCACCGATGGAGCGTCCTGACGAGCAGGCTGCTGCGAAGGTGGAGGCGTCTGGGCTGCGGTCTGCATGGTGTTGTCGATGACCTTCACAGGCTTCTCGATCTTCGCGCCCAGGCCGGTGGCCACGACGGTAACGTGCAGCTCGTCGCGCATGTCCGGATCGATCACGGTACCGACCTTGACCATCGCGTGGTCGGAGGCGAACGCTTCGATGATGCTACCCACGTCGGAGTATTCACCCAGCGACAGGTCGGGACCTGCGGTGATGTTGACCAGGATGCCGCGAGCGCCCTGCAGGTTGACGTCTTCGAGCAGCGGGTTGCGAATGGCCGCTTCGGTGGCCTCGCGCGCGCGGTTCGGACCGCTGGCGCAGCCGGTACCCATCATCGCCATGCCCATTTCGCTCATCACGGTACGCACGTCGGCGAAGTCGACGTTGATCATGCCCGGACGCTTGATGATGTCGGAGATACCGCGAACGGCACCAGCCAGCACGTCGTCAGCCTTGGCGAACGCCGACAGCAGGCTGGCGTCCTTGCCCAGGATGGTCAGCAGCTTCTCGTTGGGAATGGTGATCAACGAGTCGACGCTTTCGGACAGCATGCGGATGCCTTCATCGGCGATCTGCATGCGCTTGCGGCCTTCGAAGGGGAACGGACGGGTCACGACCGCAACGGTCAGGATGCCCATTTCCTTGGCCACTTCGGCGATGATCGGTGCAGCACCGGTACCGGTACCGCCGCCCATGCCGGTGGTGATGAAGACCATGTTGGTGCCTTGCAGCACTTCGGCGATGCGCTCGCGGTCTTCCATCGCTGCCTGACGGCCGACTTCGGGGTTGGCGCCAGCGCCCAGGCCCTTGGTGACGCCGGTACCCAGTTGCAGGATCGTGCGTGCGCCGATGTTCTTGAGTGCCTGAGCATCGGTGTTGGCGCAGATGAATTCAACGCCTTCGATGTTGCTCTTGACCATGTGGTTGACGGCGTTGCCGCCGCCACCGCCGACACCGATAACTTTGATTACCGGGCTTTGCGGGATGTTGTCTACGAGTTCGAACATGTGCCCTCTCCTTTCTCTATTTGTGTGCGCCTACCGCTACTGCCGTTTTGAATCAGAAATTGCCTTGCACCCAACGCTTCAGCCGTTCCAGCACCGGAGCCTTGGTGTCATCGCTATAACTGCTGCTGTTGCTGATGCCTGACAGGTTCAAGCCATCGGATTGCTTCTGTAGGCCGTACATCAGCAGGCCCACGCCGGTGGAATAGATCGGGTTGCTGATGACGTCACTCAGCCCCCGTACGCTATGCGGCACGCCCAGGCGCACCGGCATGTGGAAGATTTCTTCGGCCAGCTCGACCGCGCCTTCCATTTTTGCCGTACCACCGGTCAGCACGATGCCGGCCGGGATGAGGTCTTCGTAGCCGCTGCGACGCAGCTCGGCCTGGATCAGGGTGAACAGTTCGTCGTAGCGTGGCTCGACGACTTCGGCCAGCGCCTGGCGCGACAGCTCGCGCGGCGGACGGTCGCCGACACTGGGCACCTTGATGGTTTCGCCGGCACCGGCCAGCTTGGCCAAGGCGCAGGCGTAACGGATCTTGATCTCTTCGGCGTACTGCGTGGGGGTCCGCAGGGCCATGGCGATGTCGTTGGTGACCTGATCGCCTGCAATGGGGATGACTGCGGTGTGACGGATGGCGCCTTCGGTGAAGATGGCGATATCCGTGGTACCGCCGCCGATGTCGACCAGGCACACGCCCAGTTCTTTCTCGTCATCGGTCAGCACCGAGTAGGCCGAGGCCAACTGCTCGAGGATGATGTCGTCGATTTCCAGGCCGCAGCGACGAACGCACTTCTCGATGTTCTGAGCCGCGTTGACGGCGCAGGTCACCACGTGAACCTTGGCTTCCAGACGCACGCCGGACATGCCCAGGGGCTCGCGCACGCCTTCCTGGTTGTCGATCACGTAATCCTGCGGCAGGGTGTGCAGGACGCGCTGGTCGGCCGGGATCGCCACGGCCTGGGCCGCGTCCAGAACGCGTTCCAGGTCGGCGGTGCTGACCTCACGGTCGCGAATGGCCACGATCCCGTGGGAGTTCAGGCTGCGAATGTGGTTACCGGCAACGCCGACGAACGCCGAGTGAATGCGGCAACCGGCCATCAGCTGGGCTTCTTCGACCGCACGCTGGATCGACGCCACGGTCGACTCGATGTTCACCACCACGCCCTTCTTCAGGCCGCGCGAGGGATGGGTGCCGATCCCCACGATGTCCAGCGTACCGTCGGCCGCGACTTCGCCCACCAGCGCCACCACCTTGGAGGTACCGATGTCCAGCCCGACGATCATTTTGCCGCTTTGCACGTTTGCCATGGTCCTGCCTCTTGTCAATTCTTCGCGACGGCGGGCTTGTCCGCCGTCGGGGCGCTCGGTTCACGCCAGCCCACGGCCAGGCCGTTGGCATAGCGCAGGTCGATACGCGCGATATTCGTGATCTGGTCTTTGAGTGTCTTGTCGTAAATGGCGATAAAGCGGCGCATTTTTTCCATCAAGTGGTCACGTCCCAGCAACAGCTCGATGCCCGGGCCGGCGCTTCCTGCGCCTGTGGTGAGAAACCAGCTGCCGCGTTCAGTCAGTTCCAGCCGGGCTACCGAATAGCCCAGCGGACGCAACATCTGACTCAGCACCTGGTATTGCTGCATCACCTGCTGTTGGGCCCGTGCCGGGCCGAACAACTGCGGCAAGTGTTCGTAGTTGCCCAGTTCGCGAGGCGCGAACGCCTGGCCCTGGTTGTTGAGCAGTGACTCGTTGCCCCAGCGCGCGACCGGCAGTTGCTCTTCCAGGCGAATCACCACCTGGTCGGGCCACACCCGGCGCACTTCGGCGTGGGCGATCCAGGGCATGGTCTCCAGCTCGGTGCGCATGCGGGTCAGGTCGATGCTGAAGAACGTGCTGCCGACATAAGGCTGGATACGCTCCTGCACCGACTGCTGGTTGATGTAGGCCAGGTCGCCCTGCACCGACACCTTGGTGATCGGGCGGTCGGCGTAGGGCATCAGGTACTGGGCGCCTTCATAGGTGCCAAAACCCAGACCCACCAGCAGCACCGGCCACATCAGCTTCTTGAAGATGCTGAAGTTGGCCTTCGGCAGACGCACCGACAGTGGCTCCTTGGCCACCATGCGGCTTGCACCCCGCGGCACCGGCTTGTTGCGACCGATGGCAGGTGACTGATGGCGAATCATTGGGCCGTGCATGGTCTTACCCTCGCGCCTTGCAACTGGCGGCAAGAATCGCCAGCACCAACTGCTGGAAATCCAGGCCAGCCGCTTTCGCCGCCATGGGCACCAGGCTGTGATCGGTCATGCCTGGAGCGGTGTTGACTTCCAGCAGCCAGAAACGGCCCTGCTGGTCCTGCATCACGTCCACGCGCCCCCAGCCCTGAATGCCGATGGCATCGCAGGCGCGCGCGCAGAGGTCGATGAGTTCCTGCTCCTTGGCGGGCGCAAGGCCACAGGGAACGCGGTACTGGGTATCGTTGGCGACGTATTTGGCGTCGTAGTCGTAGAACGTGTGGGGTGTGCCCAGCGCGATGGCAGGCAGCATCTGGCCACGCAGCGTCGCGACAGTGAACTCAGGGCCCTGGACCCATTGTTCGACCAGCACTTGTGAGTCGTAGGTGCTGGCGGCTTTCCAGGCGTCGACCAGTTCGTCGACGCTGTTCACCTTGGCCATCCCGATGCTTGAACCTTCATGGGCGGGTTTGACGATCAAAGGGAAGCCCAGTTCCCCGGCCGCGAAAATACAATCCTGTTCGCTCGCCAGCACGGCATGCGCCGGGGTCGGCAAGCCGAGGCTCTGCCACACCTGCTTGGTGCGCAGTTTGTCCATCGCCAGGGCGCTGGCGAGGATGCCGCTGCCGGTGNNCCCTGCATGCTGCCGTCTTCGCCGCCGCGGCCGTGCAGGATGATGAAGGCATGGTCGATCTTCTGCGCTTGCAGGCGCGCCAGCAGGTCATCGCCAACGTCGATACCGAACGCGTCCACGCCAGCGCTCTGCAAGGCCTCCAGGCACGCGGCGCCCGATTTCAGCGACACCTCGCGCTCGGCGCTCTTGCCGCCGTAGAGCACGGCCACGCGACCGAAGTCGCTGGGCATGATCTGCGAACGCAGGGTGTTGAGATCCAGAATGTTCATTGCGATTTCTCCGAGGCCTGCGCGAACAGCGGGCTTTTGAGCAACTGCGGGGCAAGGCCGCCGATGTCGCCGGCGCCCTGGCAGAGCAGGATGTCACCGGCGCGCAGCAACGGCTTGACCAGTGGCGCCAGCTCGACGCCGCGTTCGATATAGATGGGGTCCAACTGGCCACGCTGGCGAATGCTGTGGCACAACTGACGGCTGTCGGCGCCCGGGATCGGCTCTTCACCGGCCGGGTAGACCTCCATCAGCAGCAACACATTGGCATCGGCGAGCACTTGTACGAAATCGTCGTACAAGTCGCGCGTGCGGCTGAAGCGGTGGGGCTGATATACCATCACCAGACGTTTATCGGGCCAGCCGCCGCGTACGGCAGCGATCACGGCCGCGACTTCGCGGGGGTGATGGCCATAGTCGTCGACCAGCATCACGCTGCCGCCTTCGACCGGCAGTTCGCCGTACACCTGGAAGCGCCGGCCGACGCCCTGGAATCCGGACAGGCCCTGAACGATGGCGCTGTCACTGATGCCTTCGTCGGTGGCGATGGCGATCGTTGCCAGGGCATTGAGCACGTTGTGGTTGCCTGGCATGTTGACCGACACGTTGAGCGGCTCGCGGTCGCGGCGCAGCACCGTGAAGTGGGTCAGCATGCCTTGCTGGCGCACGTTGATGGCGCGCACGTCGGCTTCTTCGCTGATGCCGTAGGTCAGGGTCGGACGGGCGATCTGCGGGAGGATCTCGCGCACCACCGGGTCATCCAGGCAGACCACAGCCAGGCCGTAGAACGGCAGGTTGTGCAGGAACTCGACGAAGGTCTTCTTCAATACGTTGAAGTCGCCGCCGTAGGTCGCCATGTGATCGGCGTCGATGTTGGTGACCACGGCCACCAGCGGCTGCAGGTGCAGGAAGCTGGCATCGGACTCGTCGGCTTCGGCGATCAGATAGCGACTGGTGCCCAGCTGGGCATTGGTGCCAGCCGCATTCAGACGACCGCCGATGACGAACGTAGGGTCAAGGCCACCGGCTGCGAACACCGAGGCGATCAGGCTGGTGGTGGTGGTCTTGCCATGGGTCCCGGCCACGGCGATGCCGTGCCGGTAGCGCATCAGCTCGGCGAGCATCTCGGCGCGCGGCACCACTGGAATCCGGCGTTCCAAAGCGGTAGCGACTTCCGGGTTACTGGTGTTGACGGCACTGGAGACCACCAGCACGTCGGCGCTGGCGGCGTTTTCGGCACGGTGGCCGATGAAGATCTGCGCGCCGAACGACGTCAGTCGCTCGGTCACCGGCGAAGCCTTGAGGTCGGAACCCGAGACGTCGTAGCCCAGGTTCAGCAGCACCTCGGCGATGCCGCACATGCCCACGCCGCCGATGCCGACGAAATGGATACGACGAATACGGCGCATTTCCGGTTGCGGAATGGCTTTCTGGTTCTCAACCATGGGCCACCTCCAGGCAGACGTCGACCACATTGCGCGTGGCATCGGGTTTGGCCAGGCGGCGGGCAGTGCTCGCCATGCTCAGGAGTTTTTCGGGTTGCATCAAAACCTCTTTCAGGCGCTCGGCAAGTTGCGCCGCGCCGGTTGTCGCTTGTGGCATGAGGAAGGCAGCGCCTTCGCGGGCCAGATAATCGGCATTGCGTGTCTGGTGATCGTCGATCGCGTGAGGCAAAGGCACCAACAGCGACGGCAGGCCGGCGGCGGCCAGCTCGCTGATGGTCAACGCGCCCGCGCGGCAGACCACCAGGTCGGCCCAGCCGTAGGCTTGGGCCATGTCCTTGATGAACGGGGCAACCTGCGCCTCGACACCGGCAGTGCGATAGCGCTCGGCGGTGATCTCATCGTGCTTCTTGCCAGCCTGGTGAAACACCTCAGGCCGGTATTGCGCCGGAACCTGCGCCAGGGCCTCGGGCAACAGCTTGTTCAACGGCTCGGCGCCCAGGCTGCCGCCCAGGACCAGCAGCCGTGGCTGGCGCCCGATCAGGGCCTGGCGCGGGGTTTCCATGAACAACTCGCTGCGCACCGGATTTCCGGTGGTCCGGCGCTTGGCCGAAGCGGCGAAGGTGTCGGGGAAAGCTTCGCAGACTCGGCTGGCTAAAGGCACCAACAGGCGATTGGCGGTACCGGCCACGGCATTCTGCTCATGGACGATCACCGGTACACCGGCCAGCCGCGCGGCCACGCCGCCAGGGCCGGTCAGGTAACCACCGAAGCCGACCACGCACACCGGTCGCAGTTGGGCAATGATGCGGCGCGCCTGAACCACGGCCTTGCAGATGGCGAACGGCGCCTTGAGCAGGGCCAGTCGGCTCTTGCCACGCACACCGCTGACATCGATCAAATGCAACGGCAGGCCGTTGGCCGGCACCAGCTCGTTCTCGATACCGCGCGGCGTACCCAGCCAGTGCACGCTGAAACCGCGCGCCTGAAACTCGCGCGCACAGGCAAGGGCCGGGAACACGTGTCCGCCGGTGCCGCCAGCCATGATCAGTACATTGCCTTTACCGGCCATGGGGCGTCTCCTCGGCGAAATCGCTCTCGCTGAATTCCACCTCTTCGCTACCCAGGTGCGAGCGGCTTTCCCACTCGATGCGCAGCAACAGCCCCAGACAGGCGCAGCAGATGACCAGCGAGCTGCCGCCGTAGCTGAGAAACGGCAGGGTCAGACCCTTGGTGGGCAGCAGGCCGACGTTCACGCCGATGTTGATCAGGAACTGGCCGATCCACAGGAACGACAGGCCATAGGCCACGTAGGCGGCAAAGTACTGCTTGGCCCGCTCGGCCCAGAAACCGATGTACATACCGCGGATACAGACGAACACGAACAGCGCCACGGTGCACAGCGAACCCACCACGCCCAGCTCTTCGGCGAGCACCGAGAACACGAAGTCGGTGT